>NZ_JBFHDW010000059.1:0-10751 GCF_041584535.1 Actibacterium sp.
AGCTTCGGAGGCGGCGCGGCCATGGGCCAGCGCGGTGACCTCGTTGGCCAGAATGATCTTGGCGGCGTTGATCTCGGATCCTTCCAGCGCGCCCAGACGCTCGCATTCCTCAAGCGGCAGCTCGGTATAGAGCTTCAGGAACCGCCCGACATCGGC
Source organism: Actibacterium sp. (assembly GCF_041584535.1). Taxonomy (GTDB): domain Bacteria; phylum Pseudomonadota; class Alphaproteobacteria; order Rhodobacterales; family Rhodobacteraceae; genus Actibacterium_D. Next base: position 157 of record NZ_JBFHDW010000059.1, read on the forward strand.
ATCGGTGGTGTTGCGCCAGAATTGCCAGAACTCATAGCTGGACAGCATATCCTCGTTCAGCCAGATCGCGCCCGATTGCGATTTGCCCATCTTCTTGCCGTCCGACGTGGTCAGCAGCGGCGAGGTCAGGCCGTAAATCTCGTGATCCAGAACCCGGCGGGTCAGGTCGATCCCGTTGACGATATTGCCCCACTGATCCGAGCCACCCATTTGCAGCAAGCAGCCATAGCGGCGGTTAAGCTCAAGGAAATCATAGGCTTGCAGGATCATGTAGTTGAATTCAAGGAACGACAGCGATTGCTCGCGGTCCAGACGCGATTTGACGCTTTCAAACGACAGCATCCGGTTGACGCTGAAATGGCGGCCGATGTCGCGCAGGAAATCCAGATAGTTCAGGCTGTCCAGCCATTCGGCGTTGTTCAGCATCAGCGCATCGGTCGACCCGTCGCCAAAGCTGACATAGTTGGTGAACACGCGGCGGATACCGGCGATGTTGCTGTCGATCTGATCGGGCGTCAGCAGCGGGCGTTCATCGGCGCGAAAGGACGGGTCACCCACCTTGGTGGTGCCGCCGCCCATCAGGACGATCGGCTTGTGGCCGGTCTTTTGCAGCCAGCGCAACATCATGATCTGGATCAGGCTGCCCACATGCAGCGATTTCGCCGTCGCGTCAAAGCCGATATAGGCAGGCACCACCCCTGCGATCAGGGCCTCGTCAAGCGCCTGATAATCGGTGCAATCGGCCAGAAAGCCGCGCGTCATCATCACACGCAGGAAGTCTGATTTGGGGTGATAGGTCATCGGGTCTCTTGTCCATCGCTCGGGTTTCGGCCACTCATATATCGGGCTGCGGTATGAAGGGGAAGGCCATGTTGAAATCCGGTCCGGTTTGTGCGCTTGGCACAATGTCGGGAACTTCGCTGGATGGGGTGGATGCGGCGGTGGTTATGACCGATGGCCACAGCATCCTGTCCTTTGGCGATGTGGCCTATCGGCCCTATTCCGAACCCGAGCGCGCGGTGCTGCGGGCGGCGCTGGGGCGCTGGCCGGGCGACGATGGCGTCGAGGCCGCCGCCGAGGTGGTCGAACTGGCCCATGCCGCCGTGCTGGCGCGGTTCCGCGATGCCGGGCTGATCGGGTTTCACGGCCAGACCCTTGCGCATGACCCGCATGGGCGCGGCACGCATCAGGCGGGCGATGGCCGGGTGCTGGCACAGGCGCTGGGGGTGCCGGTGGTCTGGGATTTCCGCAGCTCGGATGTCGAGATGGGCGGGCAGGGTGCGCCTTTGGCACCGTTCTTTCACTTCGCCTGCGCCAAGTGGATCAACGCCAGCGCCCCGGTGGTGTTCGTCAATCTGGGCGGTGTCGGCAATATCACATGGGTCGATCCGGCCAAGGACCGCCCCGAGGCCGAGGGCGCACTGCTGGCCTTCGATACCGGCCCGGCCAATGCGCCGCTGAATGATCTGATGCAGGCCCGGTGCGGTCTGGCATTGGACGAGGGCGGAGAACTGGCCGCAACCGGCGTGCCGGATGAGGCGGTGATCTCGGAGGTGCTGGCGGGGCCGTATTTCATGCGCATCCCGCCGAAATCGCTGGACCGCAACGATTTCCCCGACCTCGCGAACCGGGTGGCGCATTTGTCGGATGCCGATGCGGCGGCGACCCTGACCGCACTGGCGGTCGCAGCCGTGGCGCGCGGGTTGGAGCATTGCCCGTCGCCGCCCGAGCGCCTGTTGGTCACCGGGGGCGGGCGGTTGAATCCGTTGATGATGGAAATGCTGATCGAGCGCTGCGGCATTCCCGCCGTTCAGGTCGAAGAGGTCGGGCTGAATGGCGATATGCTGGAAGCACAGGCCTTTGCCTATCTGGCGGTGCGGGTGCTGCGCGGGTTGCCGACCTCTTGCCCGTCGACCACCGGGGTCGCGGCGGCTGTGGGCGGCGGGCGCGTCAGCCGCGGATAAAAAAGGGGGCGCCAGACCCGACGCCCCCTTTTGCGGATTACTCGGCCGCGGCGGGCTTTGCCACCATGGCGCCAGCGATCTTTTCCGACACAAAGCCAAAGCCGTTGCCCAGCACAAGGCTGATCAGCACCATCACTGCTGCCTTGCCCAAAGCTGCCGGATCGGCCAGCGCCACGCCGGTCAGCAAGGTGAAGGCTGCGGTCGAGGCATAGCCATATACCCCGGCCGGAATGGTCGACAGCGCCGGAACATGCGCGCCCAGCACCAGCACGACGACCGACAGGCCGACGATGATCGAAGTCACGATGACCGAGCCGCCAACCGTAGCGACGACGAACAGGGCGATAGCCGCGACCACCATCCCCCAGCTGTGGTTGATGGCCGATTTGACAAAGCCATCGGTGCCACCGCCGGTGTGATAGAAACTGCCCCAGCCGATAAACAGGGCCCAGACCTGAAGGCCTGCGCTGTTGCCGAGGCACAGCCAGGTTGCGACCGCGGCCAGCGCGCCGATCGAGATCGCCAAAGCATTGATAAGGTTCATGTTACATCCTCCCAAAGATGCCGCTGTGCCCCGGATATTCGGCGGCACGCGGTGGCGGGATGGTAAGCGTGACCGGCACGCGGCCCTATTCGACCATGGTGTATTGAACCAAGGTGCCGATTTGGGTCAGAACCGCTGTCCGGTCAGGCGCGGGGGATGTCAAAGCCCGGCGGTGCCATTTCGAACCCGGCGAACTGAAAGCCGGGGCTGACCGTGCAGCCGACCAGCGTAAAGCGCCCGGTGGGCCGCGCCGCCTGCCAGTGACCGGCGGGCACGATGATCTGCGGGCTTTGCCCGGCGTCCAAGTCAGGACCCAGCAGATGATCCCGCGCCGGGCCTTGCGCGTCGCCTGCCAGCGACAGGATCAGCGGATCACCGGCGTAAAAGTGCCATATCTCATCGGCATCGACCCGGTGCCAATGGCTGTGCTGACCGAATTCCAGCAGGTAATAGATCGCCGTCCCCGCAGGCCGCGCCCCCTGCGCCGCCGGGGCGACCCATGTCTCGCGATACCACCCGCCTTCGGGGTGGGGGATCAGGTTCAGGCGGTCGATCAGGTCTTTGGCGGTCATGGCAATTCAGGGGTTGCAGTCGGCCCGATCCCTGCGATAGAAGCCGCTGCGGAACGGGTCGTTAGCTCAGTTGGTAGAGCGCTTCGTTTACACCGAAGATGTCGGGAGTTCGAGCCTCTCACGACCCACCATTCCCTCCGATCCTTGGCTTTTGTTTTCCAGTCGTCCCCTTGGACGTTGAAACCACGCGCGTTGGGCGTCAATATCCGATCCCTTCAGATAAAGCGAAAGCGGCGTCTGATCGAAAAGCCCATGAACAGCAGCATCCCAAGCGAAAAGATCGCGTGAAAAAACGTCAGCGTTGCGCCAAGCGCGGTGTGAGGCACCACCAGTGCGCGGTTGCTCAGGATGTTCCACGGAGAGATGACGTTTTGCAGGGTGCTGACCCCGGCCCGGAAAAAGTCATCTGGGCCACTATCCGGCAGAACCGCCAGTGACGATTGCCAGCCGGTCAGGGTTTCGGACCCGATATCGGTGCCCAGTATCAGCATCACCAAGAAATACAGAACCGCCGCCCCAAGCAGGCAGGAAATGGGGCGCAGCGGCGACAGGCCGAACCCGCCAAAGGTCTTCCAAATCCACATTACGCCTTTGGCCCAACCTCGGGTATCTGCGTATTCGATCTGCAACTCTGTCGATCTGGCCAGATGTGCGACTTCGGAGTTTCCCTTTCCCTGCGCCCAGCTAAACAAGTCTGCAAAGGTTTGCCGGTCCAATGTCGGGAGTTGATACGCCACCGTTTCGTCGATGGATTTCAGGAGTTTCTCTGATGCGCCGCCGCTGAGATATTCTGAACCGAAAGTGACGTTATGCAGCCGGATATCGCGGCACATCTGCGCCCCTTTGATTCTTAGTTCGATTATCGTGCTATTGGAGACGTGGAGGTCCATATCCGACAGGTTTTTGCTCAATTGCAGCAGCCCGATTTTCGAGTTGCGAATTTCAAGCTTAGGAGGAGAAACTGTCCCGTGAACGGTGACCTTCAAGGCGCGTACATTTTCCAGAACAATTGGCCCACTGGCAATGTCGATGTGAGTGGCCGCAAGGTTCTGAACCCGAAAATTTGGAGCATTGCCGATTGAATGAATGCTTAAAATTCTAAGTGGGAATGTCGTTTCAAGCGCGCGTGGAGGGCCAATTTGGGTGGGAATATTGTCGGCGCGGCTATTAATTGAAAGCGCAACACTCGGTCCATGTTCCAGTTTGTTCAAGATAAATGCCGGTGCTTCTTCGGCATTGCAGAGTTGAGCTTCACTGCTTGGCGCGCGGGTTCGACTTAGACCTCCATTCGGGTCTGAGAATGTATATGAGTGATCGTTACCCGGCACTTTTACGGCGGCCAGATCTGCGAAATCCTCGCCACCTTTGGCGATTTTTCTTAATTCGGACAAATGGGGTTCCTTTGGCGGGATAATGGCGGCTTGGAAAAGGCTTCGCCAATATCGTCCCAGAAATCCGAAATTTTACAAACTATTTTGCCCCTCAGCCGCTTAATCCGCGCGCACCTCCGAGACCATTTGCTGCATGTCGGCCAGCGGCGCATAGCCGCGCAGCATGCGGTCGTCCATCACGAAGGTCGGGGTGCCGCCGATGGCAAGGCGCTGGGCCAGCGCATAGTTGGCGCCGATCACGTCGTTGACCTCGGGCGCGGTCATGCGGGCGACGATGGCGTCGCTGTCCAGATCGTGTTTGTCGGCAAGGCTGGTCAGGCTTTTGATCGAGAATTTGCCACGATAGGTCATCAGCGCATCGTGGACCTTGGCATAGGCCTCGTCCCCGGCAACTTGCAGCGTGGCGATGGCAAAGCGTGAGGCCAGTTCCGATTCCTCGCCCAGAATGGGGAATTCCTTGACCACAAAGCGGATATTGCCGTCGGTCTCGATCAGGGCGTTCACCTCGTCATAGGCTTTGCGGCAATAGCTACAGCGATAGTCCATGAACTCGACCAGCGTGATGTCGCCCTTGGGGTTGCCACCGGACCATGAATAGCCGTCGTTGAAGATATCCTTGGCATTGGTGCCGATCAGGGCGGCGTCAAAGGCGGCTTGCTGGCGCTCGCGGCGTTGTTCCAGCACCAGCTGGGCCTCGTTCAGCACTTCGGGATTGTCCAGCAGATAGGCCCGGACTTCGGCCCGAAAGGCGTCGCGCTCGGTGTCGGTCATGTTCGACAGGTCAGTCGCCACGGCGGGCGCGGCCAGGGTCAGAACGGCCAGGACGCTGGCAAGGATCAGGCGGGTCATCGGGTCTCTCCGTTTTTCGGTCCGGACAGCTATTTCATAGGCTGGGCCGGGGGGCAATCGCTATGCACAATGATGTTATGGCAGCTAGCCGGCCTGTTTCGCGGCCCGCAGGATGTCCTGCGCCCGCCGCCACCCGGGCGAGCCATTCGGCAACTGGTCCGAGGCGCGTTTGGCATGGATCGCCGCATTGTCCAGCTGGCCCAGAACGGCGTAACGCTCGGCCGTGGCCAGCGAGGCCATGCCGTTGTTTCCGGCCCGCGCATAGGCCACCGCCAGATCACGCAGCATCCTTGGGTCGAAGGCATCGCGCTGGCGGGATTTTTCCAGCGCGCTAAGGGCCTTTTTGTTGCTGTCCTTGCTGTTCACCGCCAACAGCGCCCGGCCATAGCCTGACAGGATCAGCGCGTCATCAGGGCGCAGGGTCACCGCCTTGGCATAGGCGGTGACCGCCGGGCCAAAGTTACGCGATTCCAACAGGATCTGGCCGCGCAATTCCTGCACGAACGCATCGTCGGGCCGCTTTCGGGTCAGCTTGTCGATCTCGGACAGCGCCGCCTTGGGGTCGGGCTTGCGGTGATAGGCGATGGCGCGGCGCATCAGGGCAAGGTCAGAGGTATCCGACGTGCCGACCTTGCGCAGTGTGAACGACGGCGCTTGCAGGAACGCCCCCAGTTTGCCCTGAGCGCGGGCGAACCAGTAATCCGCATCCGGGTGCTCGCGCACATAGCCCTTATAGGCGGCGGCAAACCCGTTCAGCGCCCGGATCCGGTCCTGCGACAGCGGGTGCGTCATCACATAGGGGTCCTGACGTTCGGCGCTCAGCGCGGCCTGACCGCGGAACAGCTCCAGCACATCCAGCATCGCCTTGGGATCAATCCCGGCCCCGGCCATATAGCGCGCCCCGGCATGGTCGGCCGAAGATTCCTCGGCCCGGGTATGGGCAAAGAACAGGCGCTGGGCGCTTGACACCGATCCCATCGCCACCCCGGCAATCGCTGAACTGTTGCCCCCGGCCAGTGCCGCCGCCGCTGACAGGATCATCGCCATGGTGGTGAATTGGCTGGCACTGTGCAGGTTCGCGGTGCGGCGGGTGATGTGGCCATTGGCGATATGCGCCATCTCGTGCGACAGCACCGCCTGCACCTGCTGCGCCGATTTCAGCCGCAGCAACAGGCCGGAATGCACAAGGATGGTCTGATTGTCGCCGACAAAGGCGTTCATCGTGCTGTCATTGACCACCAGCACCTTCAACTGCCCGCCATTCAGGCCCGCCGCACCCGCCAGCGGCTGTGCCAGTTGCGACAAGGCGTATTCGATCTCGGAATCGCGGATCAGCCCCTGCGCCGCCGCCGCGCCGGCACTGGCCAAAGCGAGGGCTCCGGCGATGCCCAGCCCGAACAGGTGCCGCACCCAGCCAGCTTTCCGACCCGCCATTGACTGTGCGCCGTGGCGCTGAAACAAGGTTTGCATACTGGCAGTCTAAGGAGGGTTCGATGCGAAGTTCAAGACGGGGCGAGGTCGATCCCTTCATTGTGATGGATGTCATGGAAGCCGCCCGTCAGGCCGAGGCCGCAGGCCGCCACATCATCCACATGGAAGTCGGCCAGCCCAGCACCCCGGCACCCGGCGCTGCCCGCGCCGCGCTGGCGGGGCTGCTTGAGACCGATCCGCTGGGTTATACCGTGGCGCTGGGCCTGCCCGAACTGCGCCAGCGCATCGCAAAGCTTTATAAAGACTGGTATAACGTCGATCTTGACCCGGCGCGGGTAATCGTTACCGCCGGGTCGTCGTCGGCATTCCTTCTGGCCTTTACTGCGCTGTTCGACACTGGCGACAAGGTCGGGATCGGCGCGCCGGGCTATCCGTCGTATCGACAAATCCTGCATGCGCTGGACATCACCCCGGTGATGATCGAAACCGCCGCCCGGAACCGGTTTCAGCCGGTTCCCGCCGATCTGACCCCTGATCTGGCCGGGCTGATGGTGGCCTCGCCCGCCAATCCCACCGGCACCATGTTGGGCCGCGACCAGATGAAGGCGCTGATCGACGCCTGCGCCGCTAATGGCACCGCCTTTATCAGCGACGAGATTTATCACGGCATCGAATATGACAAAAAGGCCGTCACCGCGCTGGAGATCAGCGACGAGGTCTATGTCATCAACTCATTCTCGAAATATTTCTCGATGACCGGCTGGCGCGTCGGCTGGATGGTGGTGCCTGCCGATCACGTCCGCAAGATCGAGCGGTTGGCGCAGAACATGTTCATCTGCGCGCCGCATGCCTCGCAGGTCGTGGCGCTGCATGCGATGGATTGCCTGGACGAGGCCGAAACCTATATGGCCGTTTACCGCGAAAACCGCGCCCTGATGATGGAGGGGCTGCCCAAGGCGGGCTTTGACCGCATCGCGCCGCCCGATGGCGCGTTCTATGTCTATGCTGATGTCAGCCACCTGACTGACGACAGCCACGCCTTTGCCGCCGAGATTCTGGAAAAGGCCGGGGTGGCGGTGACGCCGGGGCTGGATTTCGACGCCGAGCGCGGTGGCGGCAGCTTGCGGTTCTCTTACGCCCGCGCCAGCGATGATATCCGTGAAGGCCTGCGCCGTCTGGCGGCGTTCATGCAGGCGCGCCAGGCCTGATGGCCCGGCTTTCCGCGCGACGGGCGGGGCGTTATACTGCGCAAAACAGGCAAGGCGGGTGATGAGCAGGATTTTCGCGATATGTGCGGCGCTGTGGCTGGCGCTGGCGAATGGCGGCGCAGCGCAAGAGCTGTCAGCGCTGGCGCGGGTCAATCCGACCGGATCGTCGCTGGCGGATGCGGGGCGCGGTATCGAACTGGTGCTCGACCTGTCCCAGCCGGTGCCCTATGCGGTGCGGCTGCTGGATCAGCCGCCGCGTCTGGTCATTGATTTCCGCGAGGTCGACTGGAGCGGTCTGGACCTTGCAACCCTGAACCGGGCAGGGCGCGTGATCGCTGTTCAAACTGGCCCGGTGCGGCCCGGCTGGTCGCGGCTGGTGGCTGAATTGACCGGCCCGTTCGGCCTGAGCAGCGCGGCGCTGATCCGCGATGATGCCAGCGGGCGCGGGCGTCTGGACCTGCGGCTGGACCCGGTCGCGCCCGAAGCCTTCGCCACTCAGGCGGGTCCGGCGCAATCGGCGCTGTGGGGGCTGCCCGCGCCCGAGGTTCTGCCACCGCCGCGCGCCCGTCAGGATGGCTCGCGCCCGGTGCGGGTGGTGCTGGACCCCGGCCATGGCGGTATCGACCCCGGCGCAGAGCGTGACGGCGTGGTAGAGGCCGACCTGATGCTGACCTTTGCCCGTGAAATTCAGGACGCGATGTCGCGCGCCGGGTTCGACGTGGTTCTGACCCGCACCGACAACAGCTTTGTCCCGCTTGAGGCCCGCCTGTCGGTGGCGCGGGCGGCGGGGGCGGATGTGTTCCTGTCGCTGCATGCCGATATCGTTACCGAAGGCCGGGCCTCGGGGGCGACGGTCTATACCCTGTCCGACAGCGCCTCGGACCGCGCGTCCGAGGTATTGGCCGAACGCCACGACCGCGCCGACCTGCTGGCCGGGGTCGATCTGGCCGAAACCGATGATGTGATCGCCGGGGTGCTGATGGATCTGGCCCGGACCGAGACCGCGCCGCGATCCGAGCGGCTGGCCGATGCCTTGGTGGCGGGGCTGAAATCTTCGGTCGGGCGGATGCACAAACGCCCGCATCTGTCAGCCGGGTTCTCGGTGCTGAAGGCGCCGGATATTCCATCAGCCCTGATCGAGATCGGCTTTTTGTCCTCGCCCAAGGATCTGAAAAACCTGACCGACCCCGAGTGGCGCGGCAAAGCGGCCGAAGGTATTCGGAACGCTGTTCAGAAATGGGCGCAGGACGATGCCGCGCAAGGCGCTTTGCTTAGGCAGTAGCGACCGAACGCGCCAGCCAGACCGAATGCCCGCGACAATCGGGGTCTTCGGGCACGAAGGAGATCACTTCGAACCCGTGTCGGGCCAGCAATTTGCGATATTCCTCGGGCGACAGGCTGGCGTGATAGACGGTTTCGCCCTCGACCTCGCCAATCGCCTCGCCTGCGGCCTGACCCGAGGTGAACATCAGCACGCCGCGCGGCGCGGCATGGGCGGCGAACACCGCGAACATCGCCCGCTGATCGTCGGCAGACAGGTGGAAAAAGCTGTTCCACGCCAGAATCGCGTCATAGCGCCGGTTCAGGTTCAGCCCGCGCATATCGGCATGGACGGCCTCGGCGTTGGGCAGCGAGGCCTGAAACAGATCGATCATCTCGGCCGCACCATCGACGCCGGTGACCCGGGCGCGGCGGTCGTTCAGATAGGTGGCAATCGGCCGCCCGGTGCCACAGCCAAGGTCCAGCACCCGGCGTCCCGGCGCATGGGCCAGCATCCGGTCCAGCCAGCGGCGTTCGAACAGGGATTTGTCGCGGCTGCGGGCGAAACCGGCGGCGACTCGGGAATAGGTGGTCAGGATATCTTCTGGGCGCATAGCCGAACCGGCTAGGCTTTTGCGCGGGCGGACGCAAGGCTCACACGTCGCAGGGACGGCCAGACGGCGTTTTTTAGCCGATCCCGCGTCGGGTTGTTTTTGACCCCGGCCCGCGGTCTGCCTATATAGCAGGTGCTGTTAGTGGGAGCGCACCTTTGATCCGGTTTATCCTGTCCTTTTTCGGGGCGTTATTCAGCTTTGCCACCAATGGCATGGTCATGGCGGCGCTGATGCTGGGCGCGATCTTTTGGATGTATGCCCGCGATCTGCCCGATCACGAAGACCTGTCGAACTATGCGCCGAAAACCATCAGCCGCATCTATTCCGGCGAAGGCCGCCTGATCGACGAATTCGCTGACGAGCGCCGCCTGTTCGCGCCGGCCGATGAAATCCCCGATCTGGTGAAACAGGCGTTCATCTCGGCCGAGGATAAGAATTTCTATAGCCACAAGGGCTATGACGCGCGTGGCATTCTGGCGGCGGCGATTGATGCCGCGAAAAGCCGGGGTAAGAACGTGCGCGGCGCTTCGACCATCACCCAGCAGGTGATGAAGAACTTCCTGCTGTCCGGCGACCGCACCGGGGAGCGCAAGGTCAAGGAACTGATCCTAGCCACAAGGATCGAGAAAAGCCTGAACAAGGACCAGATCCTTGAGCTGTATCTGAACGAGATCTTCCTTGGTCAGAACTCGTATGGCGTGGCGGCGGCCGCCCAGACCTATTTCAACAAGACTTTGGCCGAACTGGCCCCGCAAGAGGCCG
>NZ_JBFHDW010000060.1:0-10750 GCF_041584535.1 Actibacterium sp.
CGTCACCCCGCGCTACGTCAAGGCCAACCCGGTCGAGGGCGGCAAACAGGCGGTGGCCGAGGCCTTCCGCAACCTCTGCTCTGTCGGCGCGCGTCCGCTGGCCACCACCGACAACCTGAACTTCGGCAACCCCGAAAAGCCCGAGATCATGGGTCAGTTCGTCGGCGCCATCAAAGGCATCGGCGCCGCTGTCGCCGCGCTGGACATGCCGATCGTGTCGGGCAACGTGTCGCTGTATAACGAAACCGACGGCACCGGCATCCTGCCGACCCCGACCATCGGCGCCGTGGGCCTGCTGGCCAGCCAGAACGACCTGATCGCCGGCGTGGCGCAGGACGGGCAGCTGGCGCTGCTGATCGGTGAAACCAAGGGCCATCTGGGCCAGTCGGCCCGGCTGGCCGAAGTGTTCAACCGCGAAGACGGCGATGCGCCGCATGTCGATCTGGCCGCCGAGCGCCGCAACGGCGACTTCATCCGCGGCCACGGCACGCTGATCGGCGCCTGCACCGACCTGTCGGATGGCGGTCTGGCACTGGCCGCCTTCGAGATGGCCGAAGCCGGCGGCGTTGGCGTAACGCTTGACGCCGACGACACCCCCACCCTGTTCGGCGAAGATCAGGCCCGCTATCTGGTCGCCTGCTCGTTCGATCAGGCCGAGGCGCTGATGGCCGCCGCCGCTCAAGCAGGCGTGCCGGTTGCCACGGTCGGTAAATTCGGCGGCGATGCGGTGACGTTCGGCAAGACGCACGCGCCGCTGGCCGATCTGGCCGCGCTTTATCGCGGCGCTTTTGCCGCAGCCATCGCGTAACGCTTGTGAACCGCCGCTCGCGCACCTAAATTTGGAACCACAGACAACAAGGATCCGACCATGGCCATTGATGCACAGGAAATTGAAACCCTGATCCGCCAAAGCTTTCCCAATGCCGAGATTGAGGTGCAGGGCGATGACGGCGTGCATTTCTCGGCTCTGGTGATCGACGAAAGCTTTCGCGGCATGAACCGCGTGCAACAACAGCGCGCGGTGATGAAGGCGCTGCAAGGCAAGATTGATGGCTCGCATGGCGAAATTCACGCTCTGGGCCTGACCACGCGGGCCCCGGACTGAGGCCCTTATAAGGAAAACGACGATGACCGACGCACAGACCCAGATCAAGGAAACCGTGACCGGCAACGACGTGGTGCTGTTCATGAAGGGCACCAAGGACATGCCGCAATGCGGGTTCTCGTCCCGTATTGCCGGGGTGCTGAATTTCATGGGCGTTGACTATAAAGACGTGAACGTCCTTGCCGATGACGCAATCCGTCAGGGCATCAAGGAATTCAGCGACTGGCCGACCATTCCGCAGCTTTACGTCAAAGGCGAATTCATCGGCGGCTGCGATATCGTGACCGAGATGACCCTGTCGGGTGAGCTGGACACGATGTTCGAACAGGCCGGCGTCGCCTATGACAAGGATGCCGCGGAAAAAATCCGCGCCGCCAACGTCTGATCCGGCCCCGGCCTCACCAACGCAAAAGCCCGCGCCAAACCGGCCGCGGGCTTTTTGTTTGAAGGTCTTGGGGCGCTGCCCCAAACCCCGGGATATTTAAGCGAAAAAGAAGCCCGGGGTCTTTTTCTTGGTCAAAATACTCATTCCGGCGCCGGTTTCAGGCGGCGCGGGCCGGGATCAGGCGCTGGTCTTGTCCTCGACCGCATCGGCAAGAGCTTCGGCGCGGGCGGCCAGTTCAGCCAGATTTTCGCGCAGGGCGGCCGGGATCACCGGCACTTCGACCCGCTGCGCTGGCGCGGTTTCGACCGCTTCCAGTTGCGCGGTCAGCGCCTGAAGGTTTTCCTCGGCCTGTTTCAGCCGTTCTTCCAGACCAGCGGTCTTGTCGGCCAGCATCAGCCCCGACATCAGCAGCATCCGCGCTTCGGGCAGGCGACCGATCTGGGTGACAAGCGTTGCCGCCTCGGTATCCAGCAGCGCCGCGGCCGAGCGCAGATAGACCTCTTCGCCCTCTTGGCAGAAGACCTCAAAGGTGCGGCCGCCGATGGTGATCTGAACGTCAGGCATGGTGGTCTCCTTCGGTCAGGGGGGTCAGTTCGGCAAGGATCTGGTCCAGTTCGGCACGGTCGCTGTCGCGCAGCGCCTTCAGCGCCTCAAGCTCGGCCTGCATGCCTTCGTTGATCAGCCCGACCGAGCCCAGCCCGCCGGCATTCGCCTGACGCAGCGCCGCATTGTTGGCGCGCAATTCGGCGTTTACTGCGCGCAGGCGGTCGATTTCCTGTTCCGCCGCCTCGGCGCGGGCCGAGAGTTTCGCCAGCCGGGTTTCAAGCTGGGCCAGATGCCCGTCCTGTTTCTCACGGATGGCGCGCACGCGCTCTTCCAGTTGGGCATTGGCGGATTTCTCGGCCGCCAGCGCCGCTTGCAGTGCTTCGGACTGATCCGAACCGCCAGTGCCAGCCGACAAACGGTCAAAGCCTTTGCCGATTCGCTCAAGCGCGGCCGAGATCCGTTGCTCAAATTCGTTGATGTCGCTCATCTCTGCCTGTCCAGCCTTACTTATGTCCCACGGGTTTCGCACGAATCGCGGGCAGGTCCCGGGTTTCTTGATCTTACCCAATGACCAAGGCAATTGCGCCCCCCTTTCCGGCCCGCAAATCGAGGCTATCGCTTGATCTTGTGGCCGGTGCTGCCTATGACCGCCGCTAACAGACATTCATCGAAGGTTCCTCGACGTGGACATCCAAGCCCTTGCCAAAGCGCACCCCGATCACTGGTCCAAGGCCTGCGCCATTCGCGCCTTGACGCTGGACGCAGTCGCCGCAGCCAATTCCGGCCATTCCGGCATGCCGATGGGCATGGCTGACGTGGCGACGGTGCTGTTCGAGAAACATCTGAAATTCGACGCCTCGGCGCCGAACTGGCCTGACCGCGACCGGTTTATCCTGTCGGCGGGGCATGGGTCGATGCTGATTTATTCGCTGCTCTATCTCACCGGTTACAAAGACATGACCATTGAGCAGATCAAGAATTTCCGCCAGAAAGGCGCGATCACCGCCGGGCACCCGGAATATGGCCACGCCTCGGGCGTCGAGACCACCACCGGGCCGCTGGGTCAGGGGATTTCGAACGCCGTGGGCTTTGCCATGGCCGAGGAAATCCAGCGCGCGCGCTACGGCAAAAAAATCGTCGATCACTATACCTATGTGATCGCCGGCGATGGCTGCCTGATGGAGGGCGTCAGCCAGGAAGCCATCGGTCTGGCCGGTCGGCACGAGCTGTCGAAACTGATCGTGCTGTGGGACAATAACAACATCACCATCGACGGCACCGTCGAGCTGTCGGACAAGACCGATCAGCTGAAACGGTTCGAGGCCTCGGGTTGGTCGGTGTTCGAATGCGATGGTCACGATCCGCAGGATATCGACCGCGCCATCACCGCCGCCAAGGCCACCAAGACCCCGACGCTGGTTGCCTGTAAAACCCATATCGCGCTGGGTTCGGCGGCTCAGGACACGTCCAAAGGCCACGGCGCCCTGACCAACGCCAAGGTCGTGGCTGACACCAAGGACATCTATGGCTGGCACCACGCCGCATTCGAAATTCCCGCCGACATCAAATCGGCATGGGAGGCGATCGGATCGCGCGGCGCGACCGAACGTCAGGCCTGGGAAACCCGCCTGGCCACCCTGTCGCAGACCAAGCAGAACGATTTCCTGCGCGCCTATGCGGGCGAGGCCCCGAAGAAACTGTCGGCGACCATCAAGGCGCTGAAAAAACAGATCAGCGACGAGGCCCCCTCGGTCGCCACCCGCAAATCCAGCGAAATGGTGCTCGAGGTCGTCAACCCGATCATGCAGGAAACCGTCGGTGGCTCGGCTGACCTGACCGGCTCGAACAACACCAAGACCGGCGATCTGGGCGTGTTCATGCCCGATAACCGCAGCGGCCGGTATGTCTATTACGGCATCCGCGAACATGGCATGGCGGCGGCGATGAACGGCATGGCGCTGCATGGCGGCGTGCGGCCCTATGGCGGCACCTTCCTGTGCTTTACCGATTACGCCCGTGGCGCGGTGCGCCTGTCGGCGCGGATGGGCATTCCGGTGACCTATGTCATGACCCATGACAGCATCGGTCTGGGCGAAGACGGCCCGACCCACCAGCCGGTCGAACATGTGGCCATGCTGCGCGCGACGCCAAATATCAACGTCTTCCGCCCGGCGGATACGGTGGAAACCGCCGAAGCCTGGGAAATCGCGCTGACCTCGCAGAAGACCCCGGCGGTGCTGGCGCTGTCGCGGCAAAACCTGCCGACGGTGCGCACCCAGCACACCACCAAGAACCTGACCGCTCAGGGCGGCTATGTTCTGGCCGAATCCACCGGCAAGCGTCAGGCGATCCTGATGGCCACCGGCTCGGAAGTGGAAATCGCGCTCAAGGCCCGCGACATGCTCGAAGCCGAAGGCATCGGCACCCGCGTGGTCTCGATGCCCAGCTTTGAGCTGTTCGCGCAACAGGACCCCGCCTATCGCAAGCGCGTCCTGCCCGCAGGTCCGGTCCGCGTCGCCATCGAGGCCGGCGTGCGCTTTGGCTGGGACCAGTGGCTGCTGGGCGAACGCGGCCGCGAGGCCAAGGCCGGGTTCATCGGCATGAACAGCTTCGGCGCCTCGGCCCCGGCTGAGGAACTGTATGAAATGTTCGGCATCACCGCCGAAGCCACCGTCGCCAAGGTCAAAGAGCTGCTTTGATTGCGCGCGCCTGACAGCGCGCAAGTCTGGTCCTCCGCGCCTTACGGCGCGTCAGGCTGCCTCCGGCGGGGATATTTGAACGAAGAAGAATCTGGTTTCTTTTTCGCATAAATATCCCGGGGTTTGGGGCAGCGCCCCAAGATAAAGCCCGCGCTTGGCGCGGGCTTTTTTATGCCTTTCGGGGTATGCGATTCCCCCGGATCTGTTAGCGGGAACAGGTCATGGCGTTAGCGCCACCACGGTTCTGGTGCCGGAATTTTGCGCTAACAGCCTGAAATCCGCAGCCTTTGCGCCTTCCTTATGGCGCCTCGGCGCGGTATGGAGCGGCCAACGCGACATCACCGAAAACGGAGATCGAAACATGACCATCACCCTTGGCATCAATGGCTATGGCCGTATCGGCCGCTGCACTCTGGCCCATATCGTCGAATCCGCCCGCGAGGACGTGAAGGTCGTCAAGATCAACGCCACCGGCCCGATCGAGACCGCCGCCCACCTGATGCGCTATGACAGCGTTCATGGCCGCTTTCCCAACAAGATCACCGTTGATGGCGACATGATGGATATGGGCGCTGGCCCGATGAAAGTGTTCTCGACCTACGAGCCGACCGAGCTGGACTGGTCGGGCTGTGATGTGGTTCTGGAATGCACCGGCAAGTTCAATGATGGCGACAAGGCCAAGGTGCATCTGGAACAGGGGGCGCGGAAGGTTCTGATCTCGGCCCCGGCCAAGAACGTGCAGAAAACCATCGTCATGGGCGTCAACGACAATGAACTGACGCCCGAGCTGAACATGATCTCGAACGGGTCCTGCACCACCAACTGTCTGGCCCCGGTGGCCAAGGCGCTGCATGACGCGATCGGGATTGAATCGGGCATCATGACCACGATTCACGCCTATACCGGCGACCAGCCGACGCTGGACCGCCGCCACAAGGACCTGTATCGCGCCCGCGCCGCTGCGATGTCGATGATCCCGACCTCGACCGGTGCCGCCAAGGCGCTGGGTGAGGTTCTGCCGGCGCTGAAAGGCAAGCTGGATGGTTCGGCCGTGCGCGTGCCGACGCCGAACGTTTCGGCCGTGGACCTGACCTTTATCGCCAGCAGGGACGTGACCGAGGCCGAGGTGAACGAGGTCATCGCCGCCGCTGCGGCCGGTCCGATGAAGGGCATTCTGGGTTATGACACCGAGAAGAAGGTCTCGATCGACTTTAACCATACTGAGGAAAGCTCGATCTTTGCCGCCGACCAGACCAAAGTGATTGGTGGCCGTCTGGTCCGCGTTCTGGCATGGTATGACAATGAATGGGGCTTTTCGTGCCGCATGGCCGATCTGGCCGCCAAAATGGGCGCGATCTAAGAACGGAGCGGGGCGCGAAACGCGCCCCTTTTATCATGACAGACAGATTAGCCTTGCTGCTTGGGGTTCTGATTGCCGGCGCTGTCGTCGGCGACCTGATCCTGAACGGCGGTCAAGGCAGCCTGTTTCTGGCCCGCCGCTTTGCCGAGTTGACCGAATATCTGGCGTTCTGGCGTTAGGCCAGCCTAGCCGTGCAGCCGCTCGATCAGGGCGGTGTTGACCTCGGCGGGCACGAATTTCGAGACATCCCCACCCAGACGGCAGATTTCCTTGACCAGTTTCGAGGCGATGGCCTGACGCCGGGCATCGGCCATCAGGAACACGGTTTCGACGCTGGCATCCAGCACCCGGTTCATCCCGACCATCTGGAATTCATATTCGAAATCCGCCACGGCGCGCAGGCCGCGCACGATCATCGACGCGCCGACATCGCGGGCGCAATCGATCAGCAGGTTTTCAAACGGGTGGACGACGAATTCCGGGCCGCCCGGAACCTTCAACTTGGCGCATTCGGATTCGACCATGGCGACGCGCTCTTCCAGCGAGAAAAGCGGGCCTTTGTCACGGTTGATCGCGACGCCGATGACCAGACGGTCCACCAGCGTCGACGCGCGCTTGATAATGTCGATATGGCCCAGCGTAACCGGATCAAAGGTGCCGGGATAAAGACCAATGCGCATAACTGTCCCCTCGTATCTTTTACGACAAGCAACAATAATGCGCGGGCCTTTGCAAGAGCCGCCCGGATCAGCGGCCCATAATCATGTCTTGCAGGGCGTCTTTTTCCATCGCCAGCTCGGACAGGCGGGCCTTGACCACGTCCCCGATCGAGATCAGGCCGATCATTTTGCCGTCTTCAAGCACCGGCATGTGGCGGAATCGGCCATCGGTCATGGTCTGCAGGATCTTTTCGGCATCGTCTTCGCGGGCGCAGGTCACGATGCTTTTGGTCATCAGGTCATCGACCGTGTCTGCCATGCAGGTCGGTCCCCGGCGCCCCAGTTCGCGCACGATATCGCGCTCCGAGACAATGCCATCCACCGACACACCATCGCTCGACACAACCAGCGAACCGATCCGACGCGCGGACAATACCGCCGCGGCATCGGCCACGGTCGCGCCCGGAGCAATGGTCACGACGCTGCCTTCGGCCTTGGATTTGAGAATGTGTTGGACTTGCATTTATGTCGGGCCTCCCTTTTCTAATCTCAACCCTCGCCTTATCGACGAGTGTCTGTCAAGTAACTGTGATCTCGGCAGCGGCACTGAGGGCTTCCAGCCGGGAAACTTCTTCTTTCACGCCTGTTATCAGCTCTTGCGCAAAGCGGCTCAGGCGCTCGACCTTGCGATCATCGGCGTGGCGGACCAGATAAAATGCCCGCGTCAGCGACACATGGTCTGTCAGGATTCGTCTAACATTGCGTGCAGCAGGCAAGGTAAAGTCGTGGACGATGCCGATTCCGGCGTGGTGGCGGATAAAATTCAGCTGCACCCCGATCGAGTTCGACACCAGCGTCGGCGCGTCCCCTTGCAGTGTCGACAGATAGTCCAGTTCCTTGTCATAGATCATATCCTGAATATAGCCGATCATCCGGTGGCCTTTCAGGTCTTCAAGGCTTTGGATGTTCGGGTGCTGGTTCAGATAGCGGCGGCTGGCGGCCAGATGCAGGTGGTAATCGGTGATCTTCTGCACGGTCAGGCGACCGGTGTCGGGCGGGCTGACGGTGATGGCCATGTCGGCCTCGCGCTTGCTCAGGTTGACGACGCGCGGCAGCGCCAGAATTTGCACTTCGAGATCGGGATGCCGGTCGGCGATGCTGGCACAGACCTGAGGCAGCAGGTGATTGGCGCAGCCGTCCGGCGCGCCGATGCGGATGACGCCGGTGATCTGGCCGGTCTGGCCGCGCATCTCTTCGGTGGCAAGGGTGATCGCCTGCTCGGCCTGTTCGGCGCGTTCCAGCATGCGTTCGCCCTCGGCGCTCAGGGCATAGCCTTGCGGCGATTTGGCGAACAGGGTGGCGCCCATGCCCTCTTCCAGCCGCTGGATGCGCCGCCCGACGGTGGCCGGGTCCAGCTTCAGGGTCTTGCCCGCGCCTGACAGGCTTTCGGCGCGGGCCACGGCCAGAAATACCCGCAAGTCATCCCAATTCGGCTCCACCAGACCATACCCCCATTTATGCAAAACCTTTTTGGAATACTGGCCCTTTCCGGTTGAAATTTGCAAGACTATTGTGCCCGCAATCAGATCAGGGAGGATCCCATGCAAGAGCTTAGCCATTTCATCAACGGTCAGCGCGTCGCCGGCACGTCCGGTCGGTTTGCCGATGTCTATAACCCCGCCACCGGCGAGGTTCAGGCCCGCGTGCCGCTGGCCAGCAAGGCCGAACTGGATGCCGCTGTCGCCGATGCCGCCAAGGCTCAGATCGAATGGGGCGCCACCAACCCGCAGAAACGCGGCCGGGTGATGATGGAATTCGTCCGCCTGATCAACCGTGACATGGAAAAGCTGGCCGAGGCCCTGAGCCGCGAGCATGGCAAGACCATCCCCGACGCCAAGGGCGACGTTCAGCGCGGTCTGGAAGTGATCGAATTCTGCATCGCCGCGCCGCATCTGCTGAAAGGTGAATTCACCGACAGCGCCGGCCCCGGCATCGACATGTATTCCATGCGTCAGCCGCTGGGTGTTGCCGCCGGCATCACGCCGTTCAACTTTCCGGCGATGATCCCGCTGTGGAAAATGGGCCCGGCCCTGGCCGCCGGGAACGCCTTTATCCTGAAACCGTCCGAGCGCGACCCCTCGGTGCCGCTGATGCTGGCGGAACTGCTGAAAGAGGCCGGTCTGCCTGATGGCGTGCTTCAGGTGATCAACGGCGACAAGGAATCGGTCGACGCCATTCTGGACAACGAAACCATTCAGGCCGTGGGCTTTGTCGGCTCGACCCCGATCGCGCATTACATCTATTCGCGCGGCTGTGCCGCTGGCAAACGGGTGCAGTGCTTTGGCGGCGCCAAGAACCACATGATCATCATGCCCGACGCCGATATGGATCAGGCCGCTGACGCGCTGGTCGGTGCCGGTTACGGCGCGGCGGGCGAACGCTGCATGGCGATTTCGGTCGCGGTGCCGGTGGGCGATGAAACCGCCGACCGCCTGATCGCAAAGCTGGTGCCGCGCATCGAAAAGCTGAAAGTCGGCCCCTATACCGCTGGCAGCGATGTCGATTACGGCCCGGTCGTGACTGCCGCCGCCAAGGAAAACATCCTGCGGCTGGTGCAATCGGGTGTCGATCAGGGCGCCAAGCTGGTCGTCGATGGCCGCAACTTCAACCTGCAAGGCTATGAGGACGGCTTCTTTGTCGGCCCGCACCTGTTCGACCACGTCACCACCGACATGGACATCTACCGCAAGGAAATCTTCGGCCCGGTCCTGTCGACCGTGCGCGCCAAAACCTATGAAGAGGCCCTGGCCTATGCCATGGACCACGAATACGGCAACGGCACCGCGATCTTTACCCGTGACGGCGACACCGCCCGCGATTTCGCCAGCCGGATCAATATCGGCATGGTCGGTATCAACGTGCCGATCCCGGTGCCGCTGGCCTATTTCACCTTTGGCGGCTGGAAAAAATCCGGCTTTGGCGATCTGAACCAGCACGGCGCCGATGCGTTCCGGTTCTATACCCGCACCAAGACCGTCACCGCGCGCTGGCCGTCAGGCCTGAAAGAAGGCGGCGAGTTCCACTTTAAACAGATGGACTAAAACCACCGTCCAGATCGGCGATCACATGGGCCGGGGGCAGAGATGCCTCTGGCCCATTGCTTTGTGCCTTCAGCGCCTCGGCCTGTGCCCCGCGATGCTGGCGGGCGCGCAGGCACTCGAAACTGCCGGCACGAAAGGCGCGGCAGGCTTCGGGGCGGTCGGCATAGATGCCACAGACCAGACGGGCACCGTCGGCCAGCATCAGCTGCGCACAGTGGCCGTCCTGCATTTTCATGTAACGCCGCCCGTCGATCTGGTTGGTCAGTGCCTCGGGGATCGGGCGCGCCCGGTCCGGGTCCAGAAGGGCAATATAGCGGTCGTGACCGCCGAAACAGCACGCACCACACGTGGTGCAGTCAAACTCGGGATGAGCCATTTTCACACTGTCAGAAAGGCGCCGGGCCAAGCGGCCCGATGCCGCCCCGCGATGCGCTGTCGCGGCGTTTACTCTGGCCCGCCCGAGTCGCGCAAGAGCGTTGTTTTTCCGGCCTTGAGGCGTGTTCTGCTTGCCGCACCGGGTCTGCTTTGGTTACCTGCCTAAAACAATGAGACCCGCCATGCCCAAGCCCATGCCCGCCTTTACCATCGGCATCGAAGAAGAATACCTGCTGGTTGACCGCGAGACCTGCGCGTTGGCCATGGCCCCCGCCGCGCTGATGGAGGCCTGCGCCAAAGAGCTGGAGGGTCAGTTCAGCCCGGAATTCCTGCAATGTCAGGTCGAGATCGGCACCCATGTCTGCAAGACCGTGGCCGAGGCCCGCGCCGACCTGCAACATCTGCGCCGCACCGTGGCCCGGATCGCGGCCGAGCATGGGCTGGCGCCGATTGCCGCCTCGTGCCACCCGTTCGCCGATTGGAAGCAACAGCACCACACTGACAAGCAACGCTATAACGA
>NZ_JBFHDW010000061.1:0-10696 GCF_041584535.1 Actibacterium sp.
CTGCGACCTGCGCTTCGGCGTCAATCATTGAACAACCAGTCGTTGTATTAAGCGGGGCGTTCACGAATGCTGCGTCGTTCCCAGCCTGTCACAGCGCCCAAAAGGCCGCTCTCAGGCATCAATCAGTCTTTGGTAGATCGTGGGTGGGGATTTTTGAATCCGCGGATTATTGGATGAGATCAATAATCTGCAGAAGGAAAATGGCAGCCCGTAGGGGAGTCGAACCCCTCTTTCCAGGTTGAAAACCTGGCGTCCTAACCGATAGACGAACGGGCCATCGCTTTGCGTGAGGGGGGTATTACGGATAATGCGCTGCCTGTGCAAGGGGGTATTTGGTAAAAACCGGCGAAATTTGCGGCCTTTGTTCGTTTATGGATTTTCAGGTTTGGGCAGGGCGCGGCGGTGGTCGAAATTTCCCCGGCAGGCTGGCAAATTATGGTCTGAAAACTGGCGCTTATGCGCGGGCCGCATCCTCAAGCCGCAACTGCACCCGGTGCTGGCCGCGCCATGTGTTGATCTCCAGCCGCCCGGCCAGATGGAAGCGCGCGCCGCCGTGGTCATTCAGCGCCGCGCCAAGGCCGGAATCAAACGCGCCAAAGGCGATGGCGTCCAGCCGGGGACTCATCCCGTCGCCAAAGCTGATCTTCAGATGGCTTTCACCGACGCGCTTGGCAAAACCGATCTGCATGTCGGCAAAGGCAAAGCGCGGGGCAGGGGCGCTGGCGCCGAACGGGCCGGCGCCGTCGATCTGTTCGATCAGTTCGACCGTCGCCGCGCCCGGCATCAGCAGGCCCGATAGCCGCAGATCGGCCGGCCCGGCCAGCCCGGCCCCCTGTTTCTCTAACAGCTCGGACAGCCGCGCCATGGCGTCGTCCAGCCGGTCACGGGCCACGCTGAGACCCGCCGCCATCTTGTGGCCGCCGCCCTTCAGCAAGAGGCCCTCGTTGACCAGACGGTGCACCGAGGCGCCCAGATCGACGCCCGAGATCGACCGCCCCGATCCCTTGCCCTCGTCCCCGTCCAGACCGATCACCACGGCGGGGCGGTTGGTGGCCTCTTTCAGGCGGCTGGCGACGATGCCGACGACGCCGGGATGCCAGCCTTCGCCCGCCGCCCAGACCAGCGGCGCGTCCAGCCCGCGGGCCTCGGCCTGAGCTAGTGCGGCTTCGCGCACGGCGGCTTCGATCTCGCGGCGTTCGGTATTCAACTGGTCCAGCCGTTCGGCCAGCGCCGCTGCCTCATGCGGGTCGGCGGTGGACAACAGCCGCGCCCCCAGATCGGCCTGACCGATCCGGCCCCCGGCATTGACCCTTGGCCCCAGCAGGAACCCAAGGTGATACGAGGTCGGCGCCTTGTCCATCCGCGCCACGTCAGACAGCGCCACAAGGCCGGGGCGGGCGCGCCGCGCCATCACCGTCAGCCCCTGCCGCACCAGCGCCCGGTTGACCCCGATCAAGGGTGCGACATCGGCCACCGTGGCCAGCGCCACCAGATCGAGAAAGCCCATCAGGTCAGGCCCGTTGCGGCCCTGCGCGCGCAATTGCCGCCCGGCCTCGACCAGCATCAGGAACACCACCGCAGCGGCGCAGAGATGGCCCAGATCGCCGGTTTCATCCTGCCGGTTCGGGTTGACCACCGCCAGGGCGGGGGGCAGGGTTTCGCCGCCCAGATGGTGGTCCAGGACGATGACATCGGCGCCTTTGGCCGCCGCGATCGGGCCGTGGGACAGGGTGCCGCAATCGACACAGATGATCAGGTCGTGATCGGCGGCCAGTGCCTGCATGGCCGGTTCATTCGGGCCGTAGCCTTCGTCGATGCGGTCGGGGATATACAGGGTCGCCGCGTGGCCCATGTCGCGCAGCCATGTCAGCAACAGCGCCGCCGACGCGCCGCCATCGACATCGTAATCGGCAAAGACCGCGATCTTTTCGCGGGCGGCGACGGCGGCAAGGAACCGTTCCGCCGCCACGCCCATGTCGCGCAATGTCAGCGGGTCAGGCAGGGTGTCGCGGATCGAGGGCGCCAGAAACGCCTGCGCCTCTTCGGGGGGGATGCCGCGCTGGGCCAGAACCCGGCACACCGGGTCCGGCAGGCGCGTGGTTTGGGCCATGGCCAAAGCCATGCGGTCCTGAGCGGCGTCCGGTCCGATCCAGCGCCGCCCTGTCAGAGACCGTTCAACCCCGAGAAAGGCCATCAGTCCTGCCTCCGCGTGGGGTGCCCGGCCAGAATTACTTCACCGGGGTGCGATAGATCATCCGGCGCACCGAGCCGGTTTTCGAGCGCATCAGGATGGTCTCGATGGTGACATAGCCCGGCTCGCGCTTCAGGCCTTTGACGATCGACCCGTCAGTAACGCCCGAGGCGGCAAAGATCACGTCCTGCGTCACCAGTTCGTCGCGGGAATAGACCTTGTCCAGATCCTTGATCCCGGCGCGGCGGGCGCGGCCGATTTCGTCGTCATTGCGGAACACCAGACGGCCCCACATCTGACCGCCCATGCATTTCAGGGCCGAGGCCGCCAGCACGCCTTCGGGGGCGCCGCCGGTGCCCATATACATGTCGATGCCGGTAAGGTCGGCTTCGGCGCAATGGATCACGCCGGCAACGTCGCCATCGGTGATCAGGCGGATCGCGGCGCCGGTTTCACGGATCTCGGCGATCATGTCCTCGTGGCGCGGGCGCTCAAGAACGCAGACGGTGATGTCGCTGTCGGCACAGCCACGGGCCTTGGCCAGAGCGCGGACGCGCGCGGCCGGTTTCATGTCCAGGCTGACCACGTCCTTGGGATAGCCCGGCCCGATGGCCAGCTTTTCCATATAGGTGTCGGGCGCATGCAGCAGCGAGCCGCGCGGCGCCATGGCGATCACGGTCAGCGCGTTCGGCATGTCCTTGGCGGTCAGGGTGGTGCCTTCCAGCGGGTCCAGCGCGATATCGACCGCCGGGCCGTCGCCGGTGCCGACCTCTTCGCCGATATACAGCATCGGGGCTTCGTCGCGTTCGCCTTCGCCGATCACCACCACGCCTTTGATGTCAAGCATGTTCAGCTGATCGCGCATTGCGTTCACCGCCGCTTGGTCAGCGGCTTTTTCATCGCCACGGCCGACCAGCCGCGCCGAGGCCGCAGCCGCCGCTTCGGAAACGCGGGCCAGCCCCAGCGAAAGCATACGGTCGTTGAAATCGGCGGTGTCGGTCATCGGAGTTTCCTGTCTGGGATCATCAAGTGTTGCGGTATTCCTAGCCCGTGACGGGCCTGTGGCACAAGGCGGGGGGCGCGATTACACCTCTTCGATGCGGATCGCGACCGGCTCGCCCATCACGACCTGTGTCGCGGCAAAGCCGGACAGCGCGTGATCCAGCGAGTCGCGGGTGGTCTTGTGGGTCACGATCAGCACCGGCGCGGATTCGCGGGCATGGCCGTATTGGCGCATCCGGTCGATGGAAATTCCGGCCTCGCCCAGCACGGTTGCGATCTTGGCCAGCGCGCCGGGTTTGTCCTGCAGCTCCATCCGCAGGTAATACGGGGCAGGGGCGGTGGCCTTGGCGGCCTTGGCCGGGGTCAGGCGGGCGGCGGGCTTGCCGAAGGTCGAGATCCGATAGCCGCGCGCGATGTCCAGAATATCGGCCATCACGGCGCTGGCAGTCGGGCCTTCACCGGCCCCGGCGCCGCGCAGCACGATCTGGCCGACGGCGTCGCCTTCCATCACCACCATGTTGGTGCCACCGTCCAACTGGCCCAGCGGGCTGGTCGCGGGCACCAGACAGGGCGACATGCGCTGTTCCAGACCGCGCCCGGTCATCTGGGCCACACCCAGCAGCTTGATCTTGAAGCCCATATCGGCGGCATGATGAATGTCTTCGATCGAGATGCGCTGGATGCCTTCCAGTTCAACCGCGTCAAACGCCACCTGCGTGCCGAAGGCGATCGAGGCCAGCAGCGACAGCTTGTGACCGGCGTCGATGCCGCCAACGTCGAGCGTCGGGTCGGCTTCGAGATAGCCCAGTTGTTTGGCCTCTTCGAACACGTCCTCATACGGCAGGCCCGAGCTTTCCATCCGGGTCAGGATATAGTTGCAGGTGCCGTTCATCACGCCCATGACCCGGCGGATTTCATTGCCCGCCAGACCTTCGGTCAGCGCCTTGACCACCGGGATGCCGCCGGCGACGGCGGCCTCGAACCGGATCACGGCGCCCTGGGCTTCGGCGGTCTGGGCCAGTTCCTGACCGTAATGGGCCAGCATCGCCTTGTTGGCGGTGACCACATCTTTGCCCACGTCCAACGCGGCCTCGGTTGCGTCCTTGGCCGGGCCATCGGCGCCGCCCATCAGTTCCACGAACACATCGACATCGTCGCGCGTGGCCAGCGCCACCGGGTCGGTTTCCCAGGCATAGCCCGACAGATCGGCGCTGCGGTCCTTGCTGCGCGACCGGGCCGAGACCGCCGAGATCACCACGGGGCGGCCGCTGCGTTCGGTCAACAGGTCCGCATGGGCCTGAATGATTTTCACAACGCCGATACCAACAGTGCCAAGCCCGGCAATACCAAGGCGCAAGGGGGTGGTCATGTCAGGGGACTCCCGCAGAACAGTGTAACGGGCGTCTGTTATCCTGTTGTGAGGCCGCTTGCAACGAGTCCGCAGGCGTTCTTAGGCCTCATCCAGCGGCCGCGCGCGCAAAGCCGCCGCGCGGGCGCGCAAGGCACGGGCGCGAGCCTGAAGCTGATCGGCGCTTTGGGCATCCAGACGAAAGGCGGTCTCGTCCCCGGTGACCTGTTCCAGCGGCAATAATTCGGGATAGCTGGTGCTGTGATCGCGGGCGCGCATCGCGGCATCGACCTCGGGGAAGCTGCCGCATCCCGCCAGCCCCGCAACCGCCAATATCGCCAGAATGCGCCGCATCAGATTCCCCATCTTGGATGCGGCTTACCCTAGCCCCTGCCCGGCGGGCGGGCAAGACGTCCGGGCGCGATTGCCGGGGCGGTTCGGGGGATTGAACTGAACGTCCGTTCATATACTGTGGGGCCATGGCACGCAAAACCGGCTCTCATTCCGAAATCACCGGCCCTCTGGTCCTGAACGCGGCGCAAACCCTGTTCGCGCGGCATGGCTATGCGGCGGTGTCGATGCGGCAGATCGCGGCCGAGGTCGGGGTGCAGGCCGGGGCGCTGTATAATTATACCCGCGACAAGCAAAGCCTGCTGTTCGACCTGATGAAAACCCATCTGGACGACCTGTTCGCCGCCTGGACTGCCGTTGACAAGGGGCAGACCCCGACCGAGCGGCTTGAGGCCTTTACCCGGTTTCATATCGCGTTCCATCTGGACCGGCCCGACGCGGTGTTCATCGCCTATATGGAACTGCGCAATCTTGAGCCGCAGAATTTCGAGGTGATCGAGGTCCTGCGCAAAACCTACGAGACCGAACTGGAAAATATCCTGCGCGATGGCAAGGACAGCGGCGAATTCACCTTGCCCGACACCAAGCTGGCAACGCTGGCGGTGATCGCCATGCTGACCGGGGTGACGACATGGTATCGCGATGACGGCCGCCTCAGCCGCGACCGGGTTGAGCGCATCTATTGGAACATGGTGCGCAAGGCGGTGGGCGCCTGACCTGTGGCGGGTGCTTTGCCGGGGACAGCGGCGCGTTCCGGTGCTAAGGCTGAAAATGACATTGTCCGGAGGACACCATGACCGATCAGGTTCTTGCCACGCTGACCGCCTCGCCCGCCCGCCGCATGTTCGGGCTGGGATGTTTGCTGCTGTTGGGTGGGATGCTGATTTTTCTGGGCTTCACCCGCAGCTTTGATGCGTTTGGCTGGCAATTGTTCCTGCTGGCCTTTGGCGCGCTTAGCCTTGCGATGGCGGAAAAGATGCGCCGCGCCACCACCGGCAAGCTGATCCTGACGCCCGAGGGCCTGTTCGATGGCGACGGGCGCAGCGTGGCCCTGATCGACGACATATCGCGGGTGAACCGGGGCACGTTTGCCGCCAAGCCGACCAATGGCTTCATGCTGGAACTGCGCCGCTCGGACGGGCGGGTCTGGGCGCCGGGGATCTGGTGGCGGCTGGGCCGTCGCGCCGGCGTCGGCGGGGTCACCACCCCGGCCGAGACCCGCGCCATGGCCGACATGATTCAGGCGCTGCTGCGCCAGCGTGATGCCAGCGACGAGGACGCCATTTAACCGTTACAGTTGGTGCCGGTAAAACAGATCACCGGCACGAAACGCGGCCGGGTCACGACGATATTGGTGAAATCCTTGTCAGACAGGCCGACATTGAACGGCGCGGAATAGGTCGAGAAGGTCTCGACCATGACCACGCGGTCGCCCTGCGTCATCAGCGGCACGTATTGTGCATAATTTGCCATATCGGCCTCGACCAGAACACCCTTGCCGCCGGTGCCATAGGACCAGTCCATTTTCAGGGTCCGGGTCGCGTCGGTCTGATCGCAATTGGTCGAGCAATACAGCGACGTCACCCGGATCGCCTGATCCGTGCCTTCGCCGCTGGTCATGTAGGTAAAGACGTTGTCCAGACCCTCGATATAGTTCGCGTTTACCGCGCCATCCTCGCGGCTGATCATGTCGCTGATCGTGTAGGCGGCCTTGATGTTGATGTTGCGGGCCTCGTAGGCCTGAAAGAACACCAGACTGCCGACATACCACCACGCCAGTGTCGGCAGGGCGATCACGCCCTCGGCGATCATGCTGGCGTCTTCTTCGCGCCAGAACCGGGTCAGTTCGTATTTCAGGTTCAACCACATGCTCAGCTTCCCCCTGCGAAGGGTTCGTTGACAAAGCCCGAGACCGCAACAATCGCGTGGCCGTCACCTTGATTGCTTTCCAGCATCAGGGCCAGTTCAGTGCCCGGGAAGAACGGATCGACCAGCAGGCAGGCCCGCACGATCATCATCTGGTTCTCGGACCCGGCGTCGAACGTGGTTGCGGGCTGCATTTCGGCGGCGCGATCGACACAGGTTGCGCCCGGATCGGGCAATTGCCAGTTGCTGCGCGGCACCGGGGTCAGTTCGATCATCAACTGGTTGGAGCAATCGGAGATCAGGTTGCCGACGTGGCTGCAGATATCGTCTTTCACCAGCGCGATTGTCGGGTTCGGCCAGCGGCCCAGCCGCAATTCGCGCACGGTCAGATCCAGCGCGCGGTCCAGCATGACCTGACGGATATTGATAAAGGCGACTTCGAAGCAACTGACGAACAGGAACACGAAGGTCGGGGCGAACAGCACGAATTCAACTGCCGCCGAGCCATCCTCGCGCCGCAACCCCTGCGACAGCCGTCGGCCAATGCGGGAAAGCGTGCTCATTGTGTGAGCCTCAGTTTATTGATCGAGTTGGCGATGATCGTGAACGTATCCGCGATGTTCCAGCCATTCGCGTTGAAATAGTGGCCCGCCGTGGTGGCGCATTGGCGCATGACCCCGTTGGCGTCCGAGGTGACTTCGAACCCGATGGTATAGATGACCACGCCTTCGGCCTTGGCCGCATCACAGATGTTCAGCAGCCGGGTGTTCTTTTCGGCGTTGCCGTTGGACAGGACCGGATCCTCCAGCCACGACCATTGAGCATACCATTCGGTGGTGAAGGTCTCCCACACTTCGGGGTAGGTCATCTGGATGGCATAGCCGGGCTGATCGACCACGGTCGTTTCAAAGGTGGTCGTACATTGCCGCCCGCGCCACCATTTGCTGCCGGTGCATTTGGTGTTCTCGACCGTCACTTCGCGGCCGTCATCGTCACCGAAGGGAAAGTCGTTCCAGGTGCTGTTATAGGGATAGTAATATTTGCCCGTGGTCTCGTTATAGATCGAATA
The DNA here is from genome assembly GCF_041584535.1 of Actibacterium sp. Lineage (GTDB taxonomy): Bacteria > Pseudomonadota > Alphaproteobacteria > Rhodobacterales > Rhodobacteraceae > Actibacterium_D. Next base: position 7,828 of record NZ_JBFHDW010000061.1, read on the forward strand.
CCGGTCCGCCAGATCCGAGTTGCGCCAGATCGGCGAGTCGCCATAGCGATAGGGCGTTTTCAGATAGTGCTGGTCGGTGTTCACACCGTCGGTCATCAGCACGATGACCTTCATCGACTGCTTGCTGTCGTAATCATAGGGGCGGTCGGTGAATTCGGGATCGACCGAGATCGCACCACCGGTCCGTGCCGGATCGGCCAGATCGGAAATCACCGGGCGCAGATCGGGGTCCAGCAGGCCGACACCCCATTTCATCCCGATATCGATCGAGGTGTTCCCGCCCGAGCGCAGGTTGTTTATCAGGTAATTCAGGTCCGAATGGTGGCCGACAAAGGGCCGCAGGATGCGCCAGTTGTCTTTCGAATCCGCGACGCAGGTCCAGCGCGACGGCGAGGCGCTTGCGTCGTTCCACGGGTCGAAATGGCCGGTGCGCTTGATCTCGTCCGCGACCGACAGCAGCGGCGTGTCGAAATCCGCGTAATCGAAGGTCACACAGTTCGAGCTGGCGTGTTCGTTGGTCACGCTATAGCGGGTCAGCGTTGAATCGTTGATCGCACCCAGCAGATCGGCGCCCGCGACGACCTGTTCGGCATAAGGCACCAGAGAGATCGACACTTTGCCCGGTTCGACCGAACAGTTGCCGCCGCTCAGATACGATGTGCTGGGGTTGCACAGCATGTGCCAGCCAAAGTCCTTGGCGGCTTCCTGAAGCTCATACAGCTTGGATTTCCCCGAGGTCGAAATCTGCCCCATCGAGCCCGACACGTCGACGATCAGCGAAATCTCCAGATCGGTGATGCCCTCTTCGGCGGCACCGCTGGCGGTGGCGTTCAGGGTGTCGACGCCCAGTAAATGCATGAACATCGAATCCACCGGGATTTTCGCCGTCGCGGCAACCTTGCGATAGGCCAGATCCTCGCCCGAGGTGGGGCCGGTGACCACAACGCTGGTCAGATAGTTCGCCAGACCGGCCTTGTCGAAATAGTCGGTCACGACCAGCTTGGCGTCTTCGGATTGCGTCAGGTCGGCAGCGGCCAGAACCGCGCGGTCCAGGGTGTTCTGAAGATGGGTGCGCTTGGCCTCGACCCGCATCACGTCAATGGCGATGCCGCCGCTCCAGATCATCAGGATCAGCATGCAAAGCGCGAAAATCAGGATCGAGCCGGTCTCGTCCTGTCCAAAGCCTTTTGCACGGTTTACCGCCGCACGGCGCCAATTCTGTCGCCGGGCGGATTTCAGATTGCTCCATGAAACGCCAAACATCCTGATCGTCCTTATTGTGCCGCAGGCGATCCTGCGGGCGGACACTTCTGCCGCTTGCGATGTTATTTCTAAACTATGTGGTCAAATTAGGGCGAGTTGATGCCCAATCCTTGCGCGTTTTCACGGCTTTGCAGCAAATCCCCGGCGGCGGGCAAAGTGTTTCCAACTGCATAACAATCTGGATCGAGTTGCCTGGATAAAACTGCTGAACCAAAGCGATTTCGCATGTAGTCTGACACTGCCGGACCCGATCAGGCGGCCCGGCAACGGGAGGGCGCCATGCAAAACCACCGAGAACCCAGTTTCCGGGAATCCGTCGATCTGATGTTCAATCACGCCGTATCGCTGATGCGGCTTCCCCCCGGTCTGGAAGAGAAGATTCGCGTCTGCAACGCCACGTATACGGTGCGCTTCGGGGTGCGGCTGCGTGGGCAGATTCACACGTTTACCGGCTATCGCTCGGTCCATTCCGAACATATGGAGCCGGTCAAGGGCGGCATCCGCTATGCGGCGCTGGTCAATCAGGACGAGGTCGAGGCGCTGGCGGCGCTGATGACCTATAAATGCGCGCTGGTCGAAGCGCCGTTTGGCGGCTCGAAAGGCGGGCTGCGGATCGATCCGCGTGCGTGGGAAGAGCACGAATTGGAAATGATCACCCGCCGCTTTGCCTATGAGCTGATCAAGCGCGACCTGATCAATCCGTCGCAAAACGTCCCGGCCCCCGACATGGGCACGGGCGAACGTGAAATGGCATGGATCGCCGATCAATATGCGCGGATGAACACCACCGACATCAACGCCCGCGCCTGTGTCACCGGCAAGCCGCCCGATGCCGGCGGTATCGCGGGCCGGGTCGAGGCAACGGGTCGCGGCGTGCAATACGCGCTGCGCGAATTCTTCCGCCACCCCGAAGACATCGCCGCTGCCCGCCTTGGCGGGTCGCTGGACGGCAAGCGGATCGTGGTTCAGGGGCTGGGCAATGTCGGCTATCACGCGTCGAAATTCCTGTCCGAAGAAGACGGCGCCAAGATCATCGGCGTGATCGAACACGATGGTGGCCTGTTCCGGGCCGAGGGTCTGGATATCGAATGCGTCGGGCAATGGATTCGCCAGCATGGCGGCGTCCGCGGTTGCCCTGAGGGCGAGTTCATTGAAGACGGCAGCGCCTTGTTTCATGCCGATTGCGACATCCTGATCCCCGCCGCGATCGAAGGCGTGATTCATCTGGGCAATGTCGATAGCATCACCGCGCCGCTGATCATCGAGGCCGCCAACGGCCCGATCACCTATAGCGCCGATCAGGTGCTGCGCGACAGGGGCACGGTCATCATTCCCGACCTCTATGCCAATGCCGGCGGGGTTACGGTGTCTTATTTCGAATGGGTCAAGAACCTGAGCCATATCCGTTTCGGCCGGATGCAGCGCCGTCAGGAAGAGGCGCGGCATCAGTTGATCGTCGATCAGCTGGAAAACCTGTCCGTGGCCTTGGGCAAAACATGGTCGCCAACCCCGCATTTCAAGGAAAAATACCTGCGCGGCGCGGATGAACTGGAACTGGTGCGCTCGGGGTTGGATGACACGATGCGCACCGCTTACCAGTCGATGC
>NZ_JBFHDW010000062.1:0-10686 GCF_041584535.1 Actibacterium sp.
ACACGGTCCTTTTTGCCTACTGGTTTGAAACTTCAAACATGGGCCCGGCTTTTGACCTTCGTATCTCTTGCTCTTGTCCCATATGAATCGTCAGCGGCTGACATTGAAGCGTGCAAGCTTCACAAGAATGCCTTTGGGCCTTCGTTCATGTCGGCAGCTCATTTCCGTGAGCAAAATGAAGACGTTCAAATTGGCTATGTTATGGGCTTCTTCGAGGGTATGGCTACGGGCAGCGTTTTTGGGGCCTCCACGGAGTGCCTCGAAGCTCTCTATATCTGCGTGAAAGATGTTTCCTCCTCACAGTTGACGGCAATCGTGAACAAGTATGTCGAAGCAAACCCTGAAGGCTGGCATTTGCCCATGACGATAATAGCGTTCAATGCCATAGGTCGTTTTTGCGGCGTTCCAGGCCGGAAGAAGTAGTCGAAAAAGAGACAGAACAATGAAATTCACCCTCTCCTGGCTGAAAGATCACCTGGACACCGAGGCCAGCCTCGATGACATCCTCTATGCCCTGACCGATCTGGGTCTTGAGGTCGAAGGCGTGGAAAACCCCGCCGCCAAGCTGGCCGATTTCCAGATCGCCAAGGTCATCCATGCCGAACAGCACCCCGATGCCGACAAGCTGCGGGTGTGCAAGGTTCAGACCGCCGAGGGCGAGTCTCAGATCGTCTGTGGCGCCCCCAACGCGCGGGCTGGCATCACCGTGGTTCTGGCCAAGCCGGGCACCTATATCCCCGGCCTCGACATCACCATTTCGGTGGGCAAGATCCGTGGCGTCGAAAGTTTCGGCATGATGGCATCTGAGCGCGAGCTGGAACTGTCGGACGAACACACCGGCATTATCGAACTGCCCACCGGCGAGATCGGTCAAAGCTTTGCCGATTGGCTGGCCGAACACGACCCCGCCAAGGTGGACCCGGTGATTGAAATCGCCATCACCCCCAACCGCCCCGATGCGCTGGGCGTGCGCGGCATTGCCCGCGATCTGGCGGCGCGGGGCCTTGGCACCCTGAAACCGCGCGAGGCCGCGCCGGTTCCCGGCGCCTTCCCGTGCCCGATTTCGGTGACGATCGACGCTGATGTTCAGGAAAAGGCCTGTCCGGTCTTTTATGGTCGCGTCATCAAGGGCGTGAAGAACGGCCCGTCGCCGGCGTGGTTGCAGGCCGCGCTGCGCGCCATCGGCCTGCGCCCGATTTCGGTGCTGGTCGATATCACCAACTTCTTCACCTATGACAACAACCGCCCGCTGCACGTGTTCGACGCCGACAAGGTGTCGGGCGGGCTGCGGGTGCATGCGGCCAAGGGCGGCGAGACCTTCCTTGCGCTGGATGATAAGGAATACACGCTGGAACCCGGCATGACGGTGATTTCGTCGAATGGCGTGGTCGAAAGCCTTGCCGGTGTGATGGGCGGGGCCGAAACCGGCTGCACCGAGGACACCGTGAACGTGTTCCTTGAGGCCGCCTATTTCGATCCGATCCGCACCGCGATCACCGGACGGGCGCTGAAGATCAATTCGGACGCGCGGTATCGGTTCGAGCGCGGGATCGACGCCGACTGGACCGCGACCGGCATCGAACACGCCACCCGGATGATCCTTGATCTGTGCGGGGGCGAGGCGTCCGAGGTCGTGGTTGCAGGCGAACAGCCCGATTTCAGCCGCGCTTACAAGCTGGACACCGACCGGGTGCAATCGCTGGTCGGCATGGACATCCCGGCCGAACAGCAGCGCGCGACGCTGACCGCGCTGGGCTTTACGCTGACTGGCGACATGGCCAGCGTGCCGTCGTGGCGTCCGGATATTCTGGGCTCGGCCGATCTGGTCGAAGAAGTGGCGCGCGTCGCCAGCCTGACCAAGCTGCAAGGCCGTCCGATGGCCCGGGCCACCGCAGGCGTTCCCGGCATGATCCTGACCCCGATGCAAAAGCGCGAACAGATCGCGCGGCGCACGATGGCGGCGCTGGGGTATAATGAATGCGTGACCTATTCCTTCATCGACGCCGGGTCGGCCAAGCTGTTTGGCGGCGGTGACGACGCAACGATGCTGGAAAACCCGATCTCGTCGGAAATGAGCCACATGCGCCCCGATCTGCTGCCCGGCCTGTTGCAGGCCGCCAGCCGCAATCAGGCGCGCGGCTTTGCCGATCTGGCGCTGTTCGAGGTCGGGCCCGCCTTTAGCGGTGGCGAGCCGGGCGAACAGGCGGTTCTGGCAACCGGCCTGCTGGTTGGCCACACCGGCCCCAAGGACGTGCACGGCGCCCGCCGCGCGGTCGATGTCTATGACGCCAAGGCCGATGTCGAGGCCGTTCTGTCGGCGATCAACGCCCCCGCCAAGGTGCAAATCCTGCGCGGGGTCGAGGATTGGTGGCATCCGGGCCGCTCGGGCAAGATCTGTCTGGGTCCGAAAAAGGTCATGGCCGTGTTTGGCGAACTGCACCCCAAGGTGCTGAGCGAGATGGACGTCAAAGGCCCCGCCGTGGGCTTTACCATCTATCTGCAGGAACCGCCGATGCCGCGGAACACCGGTGCCGCGCGTCAGGCGTTCTCGCCCAGCACCCTGCAAGCGGTCGAGCGCGACTTTGCCTTTGTCGTCGATGCCGAGGTTGAGGCTTTGACGCTGGTGAACGCCGCTGTCGGGGCCGACAAGGCGCTGATCGAGGATGTGCGGGTGTTCGACGAATTCATCGGAGGCAGCTTGGGCGAGGGTAAGAAATCGCTGGCGATCACCGTGCGGATTCAGCCCACCGATGCCACCCTGACCGAAAAGGACATCGAGGCCCTGTCGGCCAAGATCGTCGACAAGGTCAGCAAGGCTACCGGCGGCGCGCTGCGCGGCTGAGGCTGGGGGTTTTCCACCCCCAGACCCCCGGAGGATATTTTTGCAAAGAAGAAACGGCCGGTGCGATGGCGCTGGCCGGTTTCATTTGCGCGGCGGGGTTTTATAGCCGCGCTGAACCGCCGGGCGGGCGAGGAACCGGTCCAGATAAGCGGGCATGTTGCGCAGGCCGGTCCAGTCGACATGCTCGGCCGCGCCATACGCCACGGTCAGGTGTTTCAGCCATGGCGCGATGGCGATATCGGCGATGGAATAGTCGCCCATGATCCAGTCCTTGCCGTCCATCGCCTTATCGAGCACCGCCAGCAGGCGTTTCGATTCATTGATATAGCGGGTGTGCGGCAGGCGGTCGGTCATGTCTTTGCCGGCTTCGGTCAGGAACCATCCGGCCTGACCGAACATCGGGCCGACGCCGCCCATCTGGAACATCAGCCACTGGATCGTGTGATAGCGGGTGGCGGGATCAAGCGACAAAAGCCTGCCGGTTTTTTCCGCCAGATACAGCAGGATCGCGCCGCTTTCGAACAGGGCGAGCGGCTGATCGCCGGGACCATGCGGGTCGATGATTGCCGGGATCTTGTTGTTGGGGCTGATGCTGAGGAATTCGGGCGAGAATTGATCCTTGTCCTCGAACCGGATGTGGTGGGCGTCATAGGGCAGGCCCAGTTCTTCGAGCATGACCGAGACCTTGATCCCGTTCGGGGTGGTGCGGCCATAATACTGGATGGCATCGGGATCGCGCGGCGGCCAGCGATGGGTGATCGTAAAGTCGGAAAGGGAAGTCATCGGTTCTCCTGCGCGGGGCAAGGGGGAAGGATCGGGCGAAAAAACCATTCTCACCGGTTTCCCGTATGATAAGTTTCTGACAAGGCAGCGCAATTGCAATGGTCGCGACGTGGTGTCGCAAAGTTAAACGGGGGCAGGAATGCTGAAAGAGTTCAAAGGGTTTATCGCCCGCGGGAATGTTCTGGACATGGCGGTCGGGATCATCGTCGGCGCGGCGTTTACCGCGATTGTAAAGTCCATGGTCGACGATCTGATCAATCCGATCATTGGCCTGATCATCGGCGGAATCGACTTTTCCAACATGTTCATCGTGCTGAAGGGCGGGGGCGGCTATGCCTCGCTGGCCGAGGCGCGCGATGCTGGGGCGGCGGTGTTCGCCTATGGGTCCTTCGTCATGGCGATCATCAACTTCCTGATCATCGCTTTCGTGGTGTTCATGCTGGTGCGCTATGTGAACAAGGTCAAAGACGCGGCCATCGCGGAAAAGGCCGCCGCCCCTGCGCCCGAGGCCCCGAAGGGCCCGACGCAGGAGCAGCTTTTGGCCGAAATCCGCGATTTGCTGAAGAAATAGCCGGGGCTTACATCCGCAGGGCAAGGCCGGGATTGGTGACTTCCAGACCCAGCGCCTTGCCCACGGCGGCATAGGTCAGCTTGCTGGCATGGGTGTTCAGCCCGGCCAGAAGGTGCGGGTCATCCGCGCAGGCCTGTTTCCAGCCCTTATCGGCGATGGCCAGCAGGAACGGCATCGTGGCATTGCCCAGTGCGATCGTTGCGGTGCGGGCCACGGCGCCGGGCATGTTGGCGACGCAATAATGCATGATCCCATCGACGGCATAGATCGGGTCCTGATGCGTGGTCGGGTGTGAAGTTTCGAAACAGCCGCCCTGATCAATCGCCACATCGACAATCGCGGCGCCGGGTTTCATCAGCGCCAGATGGGCGCGGGTCACCAGTTTCGGCGCGGCGGCACCGGGGACCAGAACCGCACCGATGACCAGATCGGCCTCGGGCAGCAGATCGGTCAACGCCCCGGTCGAGGAATGGCGGTTGCGGAATTGCTGGCCGAACACGTCATCCAGATAGCGCAGGCGCGGCAGTGAACGGTCCAGAACCGTCACATCCGCCCCCATGCCAGCGGCGATTCGCGCGGCATTGGTGCCGACCACGCCGCCGCCGATCACCAGAACCTTGCCCGGTCCGACACCGGGCACACCGCCCAGCAAGGTGCCGCGCCCGCCATTGGCCTTTTGCAGGGTCCATGCCCCGACTTGCGGTGCCAGACGCCCGGCGACCTCGGACATCGGTGCCAACAGCGGCAGGCCGCCTTGCGCATCGGTGACGGTCTCATAGGCGATGGCGGTGACGCCGCTGTTCAGCAGGTCGTGGGTCTGATCCGGATCCGGGGCGAGGTGCAGATAGGTGAACAGAACCTGACCCTCGCGCAGCTTCTTGCGCTCGACCGCTTGCGGTTCCTTGACCTTCACCACCAGATCAGCGCGGGCGAAAATCGTGTCGGCATCGGCGACGATCTGGGCGCCGGCGGCCTGATAGCTGGCGTCATCGAACCCCGAGCCCAGCCCGGCCCCGGTCTCAATCAGCACTGTGTGGCCATGGGCGATGGCCTCGGTTACGGCATAGGGCGTCAGGCCGACGCGAAATTCCTGTGGTTTGATTTCTTTCGGGCATCCGATCAGCATTTGGGCCTCCTTTGGGGACAGTTCAATTCTGCCGGGGTTCGCGAGAAATTTTCGTGAAATCTTTTGCGCAGTTCGGGGCTTTTGGTGCAGGATCGTGCGCAACGCGGCGTTTATTTCGAAGGATCATCTGCTGATATGGAACTTGACGATACAGACCGCCGAATCCTGACCGTCCTGCAACGCAGTGGGCGCATCTCGAATGCTGATCTGTCCGAGAAGGTGAACCTGTCGCCCTCGGCCTGTCACCGCCGGGTGCAACGTCTTGAGGCCGAAGACTATATCCGCGATTACGTTGCTTTGCTGAATGCTCGCAAAATGGGGCGGCCAACAACGGTTTTCGTCGAGATCACCCTGTCCAGTCAGGCCGACGAATTGCTGGACCAGTTCGAGCGCGAAGTGGCGCTGATCCCCGATGTTCTGGAATGTCACCTGATGGCGGGCAGCTTTGACTATCTGCTGAAAATCGTCGCCCGCGACAGCGAGGATTTCGCCCGCATCCATCGCCGCCACCTGACCCGGCTGCCCGGCGTGGCGCAGATGCATTCGTCTTTTGCGTTGAAAACGGTGTTCAAAACCACCGCTTTGCCGGTGTGATTACCAGCGCCAGAACCGCGGCAGAACCAGCACGAACACTGACAACAGGCCCAGCCGTCCCATCAGCATGGCGATGATCATGATCCATTTCGCAAAGGTCGAATAGTTGATCATGCTGCCTGCGGCCTCGTAGGTGCGGCCAAAGCCGTAGCCGACATTCCCCAGCGAGGTCCAGACCGCAAAGATCGCCGACTCGGCATCGGTGCCGGTCATGTCCAGCAGCATGATCATCACGCCCATGGTCAGGATATAGCCGGTCACATACAGGATCAGCGGGTCCAGAATGTCATTACCGACCGTGCGGCCCTCATACCGGATGGTTTGCTGGATATGCGGCAGGTGCAGGCGGGTGATCTGGGCGCGGATCGCCTTCAGCGTCAATTGCCAGCGGAACACGCTGATCGCTGCGGCGCTGGACGAGGTGCAGCCGCCGATCATGCCGACCATGAAGGCGATCATCACCGGGAATTCGCCCCATTTCGAGACATCGGCCGACCCGAATCCGGTGCCCGAGAAAATCGAGATCAGGTTGAACAGGCTTTGGCGGAAGATGGTCTCGACCGGCTCGGACGAGGTGAACAGCCGGTAAAGAACGACAAGCCCAACCGCCGTGGCGATCCAGCGCAGATAGGCCCGGACCTGTTCGTCCTTGTAAAGCGGCTTCAGCCCGTGGCCCGACATGGCCTGCACAAAGCGGATATAGGGCAGGCTGGCCAGAATGATGAAGACCGAACCGACATATTCCGCCGCGCCGCTAAAGGCGCCGAACCCGTCGTCCGAGGTTGAAAACCCGCCGGTCGAGATCGTCGCAAACGCATGGACCAGCGCATGCAGCCACGGCATCCCGGTCAGCACATAGCTGAGAAATGCCGCGCCGGTCAGCCCGGTATAGAACACCACCAGCATCCGCGCGATATCCCCGGCGCGCGGCAGGATTTTCCCCATCGTGTCAAAGCCTTCGGTGCGAAAGAACTGCATGCCGCCAACGCGCATCACCGGCAGAAAGATCATCGCCACAAAGGCAATGCCCAGCCCGCCCAGCCAGTTCAGCATCCCGCGCCACAGGATCACGCCGCGCGGCATGTCCTGCAATCCGTTGAACACCGACGACCCGGTGGTGGTCAGGCCCGAGACGGTTTCAAAATAGGCATCGGTAAAGGCGGCCTTGGGGGCGCCCTCGATAAAGGGCAGGGCGCAGAACAGCGGCAGCACCGTCCAGATCCCGGCGGTCAGCACAAAGGCCTGCCGGATGGTCAGCGTGTCATGCAGGCTGTTGCGGCACGAGGTCGACAGCAGCAGCCCGAACAGCACGGTCTGAATCGCGGCTTCCAGAAAGGCCAGACCGTTGGCATCACCCCGGACCTGATCCAGAAGCATCGGCAGCAGCATCAGCACACCGAACGAAATCAGCAACAGGCCTAAAATATATCCGACGGGTCTGAGTTCAGCCATGATGGGCACAGGCTTTTCGTCTGTGCGCGGAACTGTCAAGCAAAGGTGACAGGTTGCCCCTTGCCTTTCGGGGAAAAACAGGGGTTTTCTGACACAAAAGGTTTATGCGGGGCTGATATGGCACAGATTTGCACCCGCAGCCGCCCGTGACCCAAGGAGAGCATTTCAAATGGACCAGCCAGACGAAAACGCAAATCTCAAATGGCTGGAGGCAGAGCTTCAGGACACGTTCGACGAAGACATCGAGGTCGAATTCAACGAACCGATGCTGTCGATGGAAATTCGCAAGATCTACCGCGAACAGCATCCCGACATGCTGGACCGCAGGGTCTATTTCCACAACCTGCTGCGCTTGCAGGCCGAACTGATCAAGTTACAGGATTGGGTTCAGCACACCGGCGCCAAGGTTCTGATCATCATGGAAGGCCGTGACAGCGCCGGTAAGGGTGGCGTGATCAAACGCATCACCCAACGCCTGAATCCGCGTGTGGCGCGGGTTGTCGCGCTTCCGGCCCCGTCACGGCGGGAACAAAGCCAGTGGTATTTCCAGCGCTACGTGCCCTATCTGCCTGCGGGTGGTGAAATCGTGCTGTTCGACCGGTCATGGTATAATCGCGCCGGGGTCGAGCGGGTGATGGGCTTTGCCACCGAAGATCAGGTCGAACAGTTTTTCGAAGACGTTCCGGAATTCGAACGCATGCTGGTGCGCTCGGGGATCATCCTGCTGAAATACTGGTTCTCGATCACCGATGAGGAACAGCAGATGCGATTCCTCATGCGGATTCACGATCCGATGAAACAGTGGAAATTGTCGCCGATGGACCTGCAAAGCCGGGTGCGCTGGGAACAATACACCAAGGCGAAAGAGGAAATGTTCGCCCGCACCAACATCCCCGAGGCGCCGTGGTATATCGTCGAAGGCAACGACAAAAAGCGCGAGCGCCTGAATTGCATCGAGCACCTGCTGTCGAAGATTCCCTATCACGAAATCCCGCACGAAAAGATCGACCTGCCCGAGCGCGTGTTCAACCCCGACTATGAACGCCGGGTTCTGCCGCCGGAACTTTACGTGCCGAAAATCTATTGATCCGGGACGTAACCCCCTGAAAACAACAAACCCCCGCGCTTTCGCTCGGGGGTCGTCGCACTAAGGCCGAAGCCTCGGTTCGCTTGCCGATGAGGTGCTCAGAGCATCCCTTCGCGCTGAGCTTTTTTACGAGCGAGCTTACGCGCACGGCGGATGGCCTCGGCCTTCTCGCGTGCTTTTTTCTCGGACGGCTTCTCGAAATGTTGCTTAAGCTTCATTTCGCGAAACACACCCTCGCGTTGCAGCTTCTTTTTCAGGGCACGAAGCGCCTGATCGACGTTGTTGTCGCGAACACTAACCTGCATGTGGTTTTCACCACCTTTCTAGTCTGGAGTTTCGGTCAATTGCAGGAAGCCGCCGTATAGCAAAGCCCCGCCAGCTTGTCTACAGTCGGCCCAAACGCAATCAGGAGGCCGAAATGCGCCCGGAAATCCAAGTTGTTCAGGATGAAATTCTGGCCGCGGCCCTGCCGCATGTGGCCTTTGACGGCTGGAGCGACACCACGTTAAGCGCCGCCATTGCCGAGACCGGCCATGACCCGGCGCTGGCCCGCACCGCCTTTCCGCGCGGCGCGGTCGATCTGGCGCTGGCCTATCACCGCCAGGGCGATGCTTTGATGCGCGCGCGGCTGGCCGCCACCGATCTCAGCGACATGCGGTTCCGCGATCGCATCGCTGCCGCCGTGCGCTTTCGGCTTGAGGCGGTCGAGGATCGCGAATTGGTGCGGCGCGGCTCGACGTTGTTTTCGTTGCCGCAATATACCGGCGACGGGGCGCGGGCGATCTGGGGCACGGCCGATGCGATCTGGACCGCGCTGGGCGATACGTCGAAGGACGTGAACTGGTATACCAAGCGTGCCACGCTGTCGGCGGTCTATGGCGCGACGGTGCTGTTCTGGCTGGGCGATGACAGCCCCGACTTTGCCAACACATGGGCGTTTCTGGACCGCCGCATCGACAATGTGATGCAGTTCGAAAAACTCAAGGCCAAGACCCGCGACAACCCGCTGCTCAAACCGCTGGCTGGTCTGATGGACAAGGTCCGCGCCCCCTCGGGGGTGAAACGCGGCGATCTGCCCGGCCATTTCACGAAAGGAAACTTCTAAGCCATGACCCTGCCTGACATGATGCGCGCCGTCGAGATTTCCCAACCCGGCGGCCCCGAGGTTCTGACCCTGACCAGCCGCCCGGTGCCGGTGGCGCGTCCGGGCGAGGTGGTGCTGAAATTGGCCTACGCCGGGGTCAACCGCCCCGACGCACTGCAACGCGCCGGATCTTACGCGCCGCCGCCCACCGCCTCGGACCTGCCGGGGCTGGAAGGCGCGGGCGAGGTCGTGGCGCTGGGCGAGGGCGTCAGCGGCCTGTCGCTGGGCGATCAGGTCTGCGCGCTGTTGCCCGGCGGTGGTTATGCCGAATATGTCACCACCCCCGCCGCGCATTGCTTGCCCGTGCCTAAAGGCATGGACCTGAAACAGGCCGCCTGCCTGCCGGAAACCTTCTTTACCGTCTGGTCGAACGTGTTCATGCGCGGCGGTCTGACAGCGGGCGAACGGTTTCTGGTCCATGGCGGCTCCAGCGGCATTGGCACGACCGCCATTCAACTGGCCAATGCCTTCGGGGCGCGGGTGTTCACCACCGCGGGTTCCAGAGATAAATGTCAGGTCTGCCGCGATCTGGGTGCCGAGCGCGCGATCAACTATCGCGACGAGGATTTCGTCGAGGTTCTGCGGGCTGAAGGCGGCGCCGATCTGATCCTCGACATGGTCGGCGGTTCCTATATCGCCCGCAACATCAAGGCGCTGGCCGATGACGGGCGCATGGTGCATATCGCTTTCCTGTCCGGCCCCAAGGCCGAGATCAATTTCGCCCAGATCATGGCCCGCCGCCTGACCATCACCGGCTCGACCCTGCGGCCGCAATCCGATCTGGCCAAGGCCCGCATCGCTGATCAGCTGCGCGAAAAGGTCTGGCCGTTGCTGGACGCGGGCAAGATCCACCCGGTCATCGACAGCGAATATCCCCTTGCCGATGCCGCTGCCGCCCATGCCCGGATGGAGACCAGCCAGCATATCGGCAAGATCGTCCTGAAAATCGCCTGACCCCGGTCTTTTCCTGGCGCAAATACTCCCGCCGGAGGCGTCCCGCCCTATCGAACCGGCTCGAACAATGCGTTTTGCAAGCGACAGTCCCGCACCGTGTCAGCGCCGCAATCGCGTGGCTCAAGATCCGGGG
>NZ_JBFHDW010000063.1:0-10658 GCF_041584535.1 Actibacterium sp.
AGAGCGGGATATGGGGCGGTGAAAATTGTCGCCACAGATCGAAGGAAAAAACATGTCGCGCGAATTGATTTCATCGGGGTCGCCGTTCGAGGCCGAGATCGGCTATTCCCGGGCCGTCGTTCAGGATGGTTGGGTGTTCGTTTCGGGCACCACGGGCTATGATTATACGTCGATGACCATGCCCGCAGATGTCGCCGATCAGTGCCGGAATGCGCTGAACACCATCGCCGGGGCGCTGGCCAAGGCCGGCACCTCGATGAGCGACGTGGTGCGCGTGCGCTATATCCTGCCCGACGCGCAGGATTTCGCGAAATGCTTTCCGGTGCTGAAGGAATTCTTCGGCGAGGTCCGCCCGGCGGCGACGATGATTTCCTGCCCGCTGATGGAGCCGGAAATGAAGATCGAAATCGAACTGACCGCCCGCCAGCCGCAAAACTGAGCCACGCCAGCAAAGGTATCCCGCCGCCCGCCTGGACGCGGCGGGATATCCATGCGCCCAAGGGGGCTGGGACACTGGGCCCGGTGTGCCCGGCGCAGACCCGCGTTTGACCCCGCAAGAAGCCGCCGGGACTGGCATAGGCACTGGACCTTGGCAGCAACTTGGTCCATATGAATAAGAACGATTGCCGGAGGGTTTCATGGGCATTATCAACAGCGTTCTTCGTCTTGTGACCTGGTGGAATGGTCAAACGCTTGGCACCCAGCTTTTCACGTGGCGTCAGGGCGTCAGAGTGGGCGAAGACGAGCAAGGCAATATCTTTTACCAGACCCGCGATGGCAAACGCCGTTGGGTGATTTACAACGGCGAGGTCGAAGCGACCCGCGTCAGCCCCGATTGGCATGGCTGGATGCATTTCACCTATGATCAGCCCCCCACCAAGGACCCGCTGGTGCATAAATCGTGGGAAAAACCGCATCAGGAAAACCTGACAGGCACCGCCATGGCCTATGCCCCCGCAGGCTCGATCCGCCGCGCGGCCCCCGCCGTGCGCGCCGATTACGAGGCCTGGCAGCCGGAATAAGGCTCAGATGTCTGAAAACAAAGCAGAAATCCTTGTCGGGGGCGCCGTTCTTGCGGTCGCCCTCGGGTTTCTTTTATTCGTCTCGAACAGCACCGGCATCGGCGGCAACCGCGATGGCAGCTATGAGCTGACCGCATCGTTCCGGTCGATTCAGGGCATCTCGGTCGGCAGCGACGTGATGATGGCCGGGGTCAAGGTCGGCACGGTGACCTCGCTGGAGCTGAACCCGACCACGTTCCGCGCTGACGCTCGTTTCAGCGTGCGCGACGGGCTGGACCTGCCTGATGACAGCGCGATCCTGATTTCGTCCGAGGGTCTGTTGGGCGGCAATTTCGTGGAAATCGTGCCCGGCGGATCGCCCTTCAACATTGAACCCGGCGGCGAGATCGAGGACACCCAAAGCGCGGTCAGCCTTGTGACCCTGCTGATGAAATTCGCCGCTGGTGGCAGCAGTTCGGACGCGCCCGACTCGGGGGCCGCGGAATGAATCGTCTGGTTCTGGTGCTGGGGCTGGCGCTGGCCGGTCCGGCACTGGCGCAGCTGTCGGCAATCGAGGTCACGCCGCTGGACGAGCCTGCCGTGACCGAGCAACCCTTGCCGCCCGTAGACCAGCCCTTGACCCCGGACGACACTGTTCCCGGCTTTAGCGACCCGCAGGCCCAGCAGCCGGGGTTTCAGGACGATGTGATCGTTCCGGTGATCGAGGAAGAGCGCGCCGAGACCGCCAAGGGCGGCGTTGTGCGGGTGCTGGACCGGGTGTCGGGCCAGCTGACCGATCTTGAGATGGTCAATGGCGACCACACCACCATCGGGCGGATTTCGATTGCGCTGGCCGAATGCCGCTATCCGGCCGATAACCCGGCCTCGGACGCTTATGCCTATCTGACCATCCTCAATGTCGGGGCCGATCTGCCGGTTTTCGAGGGCTGGATGATCGCCAGCAGCCCGGCGCTGAATGCGCTGGATCACCCGCGTTACGACGTCTGGGTGATGCGCTGCAGCAATTCCTGAGGACCGGGGATCACCGGGCCAAAGAAATCGGCCTCGCCCATGATCGCTGGCTCTAATCGCTCACGATAGTCAGCCTGCGGAATTTCGATTCCACCCATGCTGGCCAGATGCGGCGTCAGAAATTGCGTGTCCAACAGGGTGAATCCGCCCTGTCTCAGCCTATCGACCAGATAGACCAGCGCGATTTTCGAGGCATCGGGCCGGCGCGAGAACATGCTTTCGCCAAAGAACGCTTGCCCCAGCGCCACGCCATAACAGCCGCCAACCAGCGCATCGTCCTGCCATAGTTCGACCGAATGGGCATAGCCCATATGGTGTAATTCAACGTAAAGATCATAGATCGTATCGTTGATCCATGTCTCGTCGCGCTCGGCGCAGGCGGCGACGACGCTGCGAAAATCTGTATTGATAGCAATGTCATAGGGCGCGCGTGCGATGGTCTTGCGCAGGCTGCGCGACACATGCAGACCGTCCAGCGGGATGATGCCGCGCAAGCGGGGTTCGACCCAGAAGATTTCCGGGTCGTCCCGGGATTCGGACATTGGAAAAACCCCCGAAGCATAGGCATGCAGCAGCAGTTCGGGGGTGAGGTGGGGCTGATCCATTCGGATCAGCCCTGAAGGTTGGTTTCCAGCCAATGCTCCAGCCAGTGAATGTCGTAATTCCCGGTCTGGATATCGGGTTCCTGCAACAGCGCGTGGAACAGCGGCAGCGTGGTGTCCACGCCATCGACGATCAGCTCGCCCAGTGCCCGTTGCAGGCGGGCCAGCGCCTCGTTCCGGTCGCGCCCGTGCACGATCAGCTTGCCGATCAGGCTGTCGTAATAGGGCGGGATCGAATAGCCGTTGTACAGCGCCGAATCCATCCGCACCCCCAGCCCGCCGGGGGCGTGGAACGCGGTGATCTTGCCGGGGCAAGGGGTGAAATTCGGCAGTTTCTCGGCGTTGATCCGCACCTCGATGGCGTGACCGTTCAGTTCCAGATCGTCCTGAGTGAAGGACAGAGAATTGCCTTCGGCCACACGGATCTGTTCGCGCACCAGATCGACGCCGAAAATGCCTTCGGTGACCGGGTGTTCGACCTGCAGACGGGTGTTCATCTCGATGAAATAGAACTCGCCGTTCTCGTAAAGGAACTCGATAGTGCCAGCGCCGATATAGTTGATCTTGGCCACGGCATCGGCACAGATCTGACCGATCCGGGCGCGGGTTTCGGCATCGATCGCGGGGCCGGGGGCCTCTTCGAACACTTTCTGGTGGCGGCGCTGCAGCGAGCAGTCGCGTTCGCCCAGATGGACAGCCTTGCCTTTGCCATCGCCAAAGACCTGAATCTCGATATGGCGCGGCTTGCCGAGATATTTCTCGATATAGACCTCGTCATTGCCGAAGGCGGCTTTCGATTCCGAACGCGCGGTTTGGAACGCGGTGTCGATATCCTTGGCCGTCTTGGCCAGTTTCATGCCGCGCCCACCGCCGCCGGCGGTGGCCTTGACGATCACCGGATAGCCGATTTCCTCGGCCACGCGGCGCGCGTCTTCCAGCGTCGGAACGCCGCCATCGGAGCCGGGCACGCAGGGCACGCCCAGATTTTTCATGGTTTCCTTGGCGGTGATCTTGTCGCCCATCATGCGGATGTGTTGGGCGGTGGGGCCGATAAAGGCGATGTCGTGATCTTCGACGATCTGCACGAAATTGGCGTTTTCCGACAGGAAGCCATAGCCGGGGTGAATCGCGTCGGCGCCGGTGATTTCACAGGCCGAGACGATCGCCGGGATCGACAGATAGCTCTGGTTGCCGGGGGCGGGGCCGATACAGACCGATTCGTCGGCCATGCGCACATGCATGGCGTCAGCATCCGCAGTCGAATGCACGGCCACCGATTTGATACCCATCTCGCGGCAGGCACGGATCACCCGCAGCGCGATTTCTCCACGGTTGGCGATCAGGATTTTCTCGAACATGGACCGTGCCTTATTCGATAATCATGAGGGGGGCGCCGAATTCAACCGGGGTGCCGTCCTCAATCAGGATACGCTTGACCGTGCCACCGCGGGGCGACGGGATCTGGTTCATGGTCTTCATGGCTTCGATGATCAGCACGGTCTGGCCTTCGCTGACCTTATCGCCGACCTGCACAAAGGATTTTGCGCCCGGTTCGGGCTGCAGATAGGCCGTGCCAACCATGGGCGAGGTCACGGCGCCGGGATGCTGGGCCGGATCGTCGTTTGTTGCCGCTTCTGCCGCCGCAGCGGGTGCCGCAGCAGCCGCCGGGGCCGCCGCAACGGGGGCCGCAGCCACCGTGGTAATAACCTGAGTCTGGCGGGCAACCCGCACATCAAGTTTGTCGTCTTCGCCATATTCGCGTGTGACCTGCAATTCGGTCAGGTCGTTTTCGCGCAGCAACTCGGCCAGAGCCTGAATGAATGCAACATCCGCGTCGTGGGAGTGTTTTGTCATGCCGTCCTCGATCGGTGAACCTTGGCCCGCTAGAGGCGGGTCTGACTTAGTTTGTGGTCTGCTTATACGCGACGCAATCCGCTAGGAAAAGCGCCCCGTTCCGTTTTCTGTGCTATTGCCGGGTTTGGCGTTGTTGCGAGACGCCGATTTTTCAGGCAGGCAAGAGGATGCGCGCTTTTGCCGGTCGCGGTGCGACACTGCGTCAATCCTTACGGTTTGATAAAATCGGGTTCGCGTGCCACGGTCGAAACAACAAGAAATGACACGGAGACTGCCTGTGACCAACCGTCAGCTGACCCCCGGCGTGGTGTCCGGGCGCCTGTCCCCGCGCGACTATCGCGATAATTTTGCTGAAAAAGCGCCGCCGTTCGAGCCGGCCCAGGCCTTGGTCGCCGCCGCGCAATGCTTGCTGTGTGACGATGCGCCCTGCATTCCGGCCTGTCCGACCGGCGTCGACATTCCGCTGTTCATCCAGCAGATCGCGCAAGGCCATCCCGATGCGGCGGCGAAAACCATTTTCGATCAGAACATCCTTGGCGGCATGTGCGCGCGGGTCTGTCCGACCGAAATCCTGTGCGAACATCACTGTATTCTGGTCGATGGCAAGGACGGCCCGGTCGAGATCGGGCGGCTTCAGCGCTTTGCCACCGATTCCGCGATGACAGAGGGCGCGCATCCCTATACCCGCGCTGCCCCCACCGGGCGGCGGATCGCGGTTGTGGGGGCGGGGCCTGCTGGTCTGTCCTGCGCCCATCGTCTGGCGATGAAGGGCCATGACGTTGTGCTGTTCGACGCCCGGTCCAAGGCCGGTGGCCTGAACGAATACGGTGTCGCCACCTACAAGACCGTGGGCGATTTCGCGCAACGCGAGGTGGCATGGCTGACCGGGATCGGCGGCATCACCGTCAGGACCGGGCAAATGCTGGGCCGCCAGTTGACGCTGGAGGCGCTGCGCCGGGATTATGACGCGGTATTTCTGGCGATCGGTCTGGCAGGGGTGAACGCCCTGCGCACCGAGGGCGAGACCATCAGCCATGTCCATGACGCGGTCGATTTCATCTCGGCGCTGCGGCAGGCCGAGGATCTGGCCTCGGTGCCGGTCGGGCGTGACGTGGTGGTGATCGGCGGCGGCATGACGGCGGTCGATGCAGCGGTGCAAGCCAAGCTGCTGGGGGCCGAGACCGTCACCATGGTCTATCGCCGGGCCTCGGGGCAGATGGGCGCCAGCGAGGCCGAACAGCATCACGCCGCGTCAAAAGGGGTGCGGATCATCACCGGCGCCGCACCATTGCGTATCATCGGCGATGGCGCGGTCGAGGCCGTGGAATTCGCCCATACGGTCGAGGAAAACGGCACTCTGACCGTGACCGAGCAGACCTTTCATCTGAAGGCCGATCAAGTGTTCAAGGCGATCGGGCAGGTGTTGCAAGGCACGCCCGAGGGGCTGCAACTGTCGGGCCGCAAGATTGCCGTCACCGGGCCGGGTCGCACCAGCATGGCCGGCGTTTGGGCCGGCGGCGACTGTGCGGTGGGCGGGGATGACCTGACGGTGACTGCCGTGGCTCAGGGCCGCGATGCCGCCGAGGACATCCACACTCTGCTGACTACGGATTGAAAAAACGTGCTATCCTCTGAGCCTGCACAGGGAGGATGCATCCATGAGTGACACTGATAAAAAGATCGTCGGTCACTATCAGCTTGGCGATCTGTTCGAACAAATCACCAACGGGTTGCGCGAAATGGGCAAAACCATGAGCGCACTTGTGCCTGAAGACCTGAAGCCCGTGGATGAATTCCACATCGGCGGGTTCGAGGCCACCAAGGCGCTGTTGGACCAGTTGAAAATCGACAAGACAACCGATGTTCTGGACATCGGTTGTGGCCTCGGCGGCACCGCGCGTTTCATCACCGCGCAATATGGCAGCGCCGTCACCGGCATTGACCTGACGCCGGATTTCGTCGAGACCGCCAAGAAACTCAGCGCCGCGCTGGGGATGAAGGCGTCGTTCTCGGTCGGCAGTGCGCTGGACCTGCCGTTTAAGGAGGAAAGCTTTGATCTGGTTACGTTATTCCATGTCGGGATGAATCTGCCGGACAAGCCGAAACTGTTCTCCGAGGTGGCGCGGGTGTTGCGTCCGGGCGGCAAATTCGCGGTCTATGACGTGATGCAGACCGGCGATCAGCTTCCGGCGTTTCCGGTGCCGTGGGCGTCAGACAAGTCGCAATCCTTTGTCGAGAAACCCGAAGCCTATGTCGCGGCCGCCACGGCTGCTGGTCTGACGCTGGACACCCAGCGCGAGCGCAGCGGCTTTGCTGTCGAGTTCTTTGAAAAGCAGATGGCGCAGATCAAGAACATGACAAAGATGCCCTTCGGCTTGCCAATGTTGATGGGCAAGGATGCGGCGGAAAAGATCGGCAATATGAAGAACGCGGTGGGCGCCGGGCAGGTGGCGCCGATCGAAATGATCTTTACCAAGCCCATGGCCTGAACCAAACCCTGACCCGTCCTGATGACCGGGGCGGGTCATGGCCTTAGGGGGTCAGCATTCGGGTGAACAGCGTTCGCAGGAATTTCCCGGCCTCGGGGTAGGGGTCTTTGCCCTCGGGGCCCAGATAGATGCGGATCTGCACTTCGAAATCGGCGTAATGCTGGGTCAGCGACCAGATCGAAAAAATCAGGTGCTGCGGATGCACCTGCGCGAGCTTGCCCTGATCCATCCAGGTCTGAAACAGCGCCACTTTTTCATCGAACAGATGCCGGGGCCCGCCCTTGAGCGCATCAAGGAATTGCGGCGCGCCTTGCAGGATTTCATTGGCGAACAGACGGCTTTCGCGCGGGAAATCGCGGCTCATCTCAAGCTTGCGCTGAACATAGTCCAGAATTTCCTCCAAGGGCTCGCCCTCGGGGTCGATGGCCCGCATCGGGTCCTGCCAGTCCTGCATCAACTCGTCCAGCAGGGTGGTGTGGATGTCCTCTTTGGTCGGGAAATAATACAGCAGGTTGGGTTTCGACAGGCCAGAGGTCTGGGCGATCTGGTCCAGAGTCGTGCCTCGGAATCCGTATTGCGAAAACACGTCCAGCGCGGCATCCAGAATGGCGCGGCGGTTCTTTTTCTGGATTCTGGACAGCGGAGGCGTCTCGTTCATGGCGTTTTCCCGCTTAATTTCGACCATTTCGTTGAGCTGAATTTTCGGTCCGTCATGTGTCACGGGGTCGCGCTTGACTGCCCCTATAGCTCTGCTAGCGTCAACATGACCGACTGGTCAAACAAAAAGGGACCGGCGCGCGCACAACCGCAGGTTTTAAAATATGACAGGGAGTGCTTGATATGGCGCTTGATCGCAAGAATGTGCCCAATGATTTATCGGCATTCTGGATGCCGTTCACCGCGAACCGCCAGTTCAAGAAAGCGCCGCGGCTTTTGGTTTCCGCCGACCGGATGACCTATAAAACCGCCGATGGCCGCGAGATTCTGGATGGCACGGCGGGGCTGTGGTGCTGTAACGCCGGCCATAACCGCCCGAAGATCGTCGAGGCGATCCGCGCGCAAGCGGGCGAGCTGGATTATGCGCCCGCCTTTCAGATGGGCCACCCCAAAGCGTTTGAAATGGCCAGCGCCCTGCGCGACATGGCGCCCGAGGGCATGGAGCATGTGTTCTTTACCAACTCGGGCTCAGAGTCGGTCGAGACTGCGCTGAAAATCGCGCTGGCCTATCATCGCGCCCGGGGCGAAGGGCAGCGCACCCGCCTGATCGGCCGCGAAAAGGGCTATCACGGGGTGAATTTCGGCGGCATCTCGGTGGGCGGTATCGTCACCAACCGCAAATTCTTTGGCACGCTGCTGGCGGGCGTCGATCACCTGCCGCATACTCATTTGCCCGAACAGAACGCCTTTACCCGCGGCCAGCCCGAGCACGGCGCCTATCTGGCCGACGATCTGGAACGCATCGTGCAACTGCATGGCCCTGACACCATCGCCGCTGTCATCGTTGAACCGATGTCCGGCTCGGCCGGGGTGATCCTGCCGCCCAAGGGCTATCTGGAAAAGCTGCGCGAGATCTGCACCCGCCACGGTATCCTGTTGATCTTTGACGAGGTCATCACCGGCTTTGGCCGTTTGGGCGCGTCCTTCGCGGTCGAGCATTTCGGCGTCATGCCCGACATGATGACCACCGCCAAGGGGCTGACCAATGGCGTGATCCCGATGGGGGCGGTGCTGACCACCAGCGCGATTCACGACGCGTTCATGCAGGGCCCGGAACATATGATCGAGCTGTTCCACGGCTATACCTATTCCGGCAACCCGATCGCTTGCGCCGCCGGTCTGGCAACGCTGGAGACCTACCGCGAAGAAGGCCTGTTCGAACGCGCCGCCGATCTGGCCCCCTATTGGGAGGCTGCCCTGCATTCGCTGCGCGACGTGAAAAACGTGATCGACATCCGCAACATGGGGCTGATCGGCGCGGTCGAATTGGCACCGCTTCCGGGCGAGCCGACCAAACGGGCGTTTCAGGCGTTTCTGGACTGTTTCGAAAAGGGCATCCTGATCCGCACCACCGGCGATACCATCGCCATGTCGCCGCCGCTGATCATCGAGAAGACCGATATCGACCGGTTGATCGGCACGCTGCGGGATGTTCTGGAAAAGCTGGATTAAGCCCGCCGAAGGCCCGTAAGGAAGGGACAAACCATGGCTCAGGCGCATTTCCCCGACCGGATCAGAACCCTGATCGCACAGGAAATCGACGCCTATATCCCGCGTGCTCGCGACCAGATCGCCCATGGCGATGGCCGGTCCTTGTCAGTGGACTGGCACCGCAAGACGCTGGCCGAGTTCCAATCGGCACTGGTCGAGCCCGCGCCGCTGGAGGTGATCTTTAGCGGCGGGGTCGAGATGGAATGCTGGTCCGTGACCCGCACCAACGGCTGTTACCGCGTGGTTTACCTGCCGATGGCGGATTATTTTTCACTGGTGGTCGAAAGCAAATTCGGCCCCGTCGACATCAATGTTCACGGCGATGCTCTGGGCTGTTTCGGCTCGGTCTGAGAAAGGAAACGGAATGCGAATTATGGTGGCTTTGTGCGGGGTTCTGGCCCTGTCGGCCTGTATGGCGGACGATCAGGCCTATATTTCCGACAAGGCGCGGGCGGCCCTGCCGCCGGGCACCGACCTGTCGACGGTCTGGCGCCGCGACGACGGTTGTTATTTCATCCAGACCCGCGACGAGCTGAGCGGCTATCTAATTCGCGTCACCACGCCGGATGGCGCGCTGGTCTGCGACGACTTGTAAGCGCGGCCAAGGGTCTGACAAACGAAAAGGGCGCCCGGTGAAGGCGCCCTTTTTATTGGCAAAGGACCGGCCCATGACAGGCCGGTCCCCGGTATAGACGCTTATTTGCGGTTCGCCCGGTTTTCGATCAGCTCGTCCACCACCGACGGATCGGCCAGGGTCGAGGTGTCGCCCAGCGCGCCGAAGTCGTTCTCGGCGATCTTGCGCAGAATGCGGCGCATGATCTTGCCCGAACGGGTTTTCGGCAGGCCCGGTGCCCACTGGATCAGGTCCGGAGCGGCAATCGGGCCGATCTCGGTGCGAACCCAGGTGCGCAGCTCTTTCTTCAGATCATCGGTCGGTTCCACGCCGTTCATCAGGGTGACGTAGCAATAGATGCCCTGACCCTTGATGTCGTGCGGATAGCCAACCACGGCGGCCTCGGCGACCTTGGCATGGGCGACAAGCGCGCTTTCGACCTCGGCGGTGCCCATACGGTGACCGGATACGTTGATCACGTCATCGACGCGGCCGGTGATCCAATAGTCGCCGTCTTCGTCACGACGGCAACCGTCGCCAGCGAAGTAGTAACCTTTGTAATCCGCGAAATAGGTTTTCTCGAACCGCTCGTGATCACCCCAGACGGTGCGCATTTGCGACGGCCAGCTGTCCTTGATGCACAGCACGCCTTCGGTCGGGTAGGTGTGGATTTCCGCGCCCGAATGCGGGTCCAGAACCACCGGCTGAACGCCGAAGAACGGCTTCATCGCCGAACCCGGTTTCAGGGCGTGGGCGCCCGGCAGCGGGGTCAGCAGGTGACCGCCGGTTTCGGTCTGCCACCAGGTGTCAACGATCGGGCAGTTCCCCTTGCCGACGTTTTCGTTGTACCAGTTCCAGG
>NZ_JBFHDW010000064.1:0-10603 GCF_041584535.1 Actibacterium sp.
CTGATCCCGAACCGCGAAGCGCCCGAGCTGTGGACCGAAGACATGGTCGCCTCGATGAAGCCGGGCTCGGTCATCGTTGACCTTGCGGCGGAAAAGGGCGGCAACTGTAAACTGACCGTCGCCGACCAGAAGATCGTGACCGACAATGGCGTGACCATCATCGGCTATACCGATTTCCCGTCGCGCATGGCGGCGCAGGCCTCGACGCTTTATGCCACCAACATTCGTCACATGATGACCGACCTGACCCCCGACAAGGACGGTCAGATCAATCACAACATGGAAGACGACGTTATCCGTGGCGCCACCGTGACCTATCACGGCGAAATCACCTTCCCGCCGCCGCCGCCGAAAGTTCAGGCGATCGCCGCGCAGAAGAAGGAAAAGCCGAAAGAGCTGACCCCGGAAGAAAAACGCGCGCAGGAAATCGCCGCGTTCAAGGCCCAGACCAAGCAGCAGGTGACCCTGCTGGCGGTCGGTGCGGCGCTGTTGCTGCTGGTCGGCACCGTTGCCCCGGCCAGCTTCATGCAGCACTTTATCGTGTTTGTGCTGTCGGTCTTTGTCGGCTTCCAGGTGATCTGGAACGTGTCGCATTCGCTGCACACGCCGCTGATGGCTGTGACCAACGCGATCTCGTCGATCATCATTCTGGGGGCTTTGATGCAGATCGGCTCCGGGTCGGTGATCGTGATCGTGCTGGCGGCGCTGTCGGTTTTCATGGCCGGGATCAACATTTTCGGCGGCTTCCTCGTAACCCGGCGCATGCTCGCCATGTTCCAGAAATCTTAAGGAGGCCGAGACAATGGAATTTGGTTTCACCACCGCCGCCTATGTCGTCGCGGCTGTTCTCTTCATCCTCAGCTTGGGCGGTCTGTCCGGGCAGGAAAGCGCCAAGCGCGCTGTCTGGTATGGCATTGTCGGCATGGGTCTGGCCGTTGCGGCCACGCTGATCGGGCCGGGTTCGGGTCTGTGGATTCTGTCGGTGGTGCTGGTCGCCGCTGGCGGCATCATCGGCTATTACGTCGCGCAGAAGGTCCAGATGACCGAAATGCCTCAACTGGTCGCCGCGATGCATTCGCTGGTTGGTCTGGCTGCGGTTTTCGTCGGCTTCAACGCTCATTTCGAGATGGGCCACGTCGCCGGTATTCTGGCCAATGCCCCGACCTCGCTGAACGAGACCGGCCTGCAGGCATGGATGCACGAACAGCACCTTGGCACCTTCGCCTCGCTGATCGCGCATAAAACCCCGGTCGAGCTGAACATCCTGAAGGTCGAGCTGTTCCTTGGCATCTTTATCGGTGCCGTGACCTTTACCGGCTCGGTCATCGCCTTTGGCAAACTGGCGGGCAAGGTCACCTCGACCGCCCAGAAACTGCCGGGCGGTCATGCGCTGAACGCCGGTGCGGCGATCCTGTCGGTGCTGTGCCTGATCTGGTATTTCAACACCGGTGGCTTCCTGCCGCTGGCCATCATGACCCTTGCCGCGCTGTTCATCGGCTATCACCTGATCATGGGCATCGGCGGCGCCGATATGCCGGTGGTCGTGTCGATGCTGAACAGCTATTCGGGCTGGGCCGCGGCGGCGATTGGCTTTAGCCTTGGCAACGACCTGTTGATCGTTGTCGGCGCGCTGGTCGGTTCGTCGGGTGCGATCCTGTCTTACATCATGTGTAAGGCGATGAACCGCAGCTTCATCTCGGTGATCCTGGGCGGCTTTGGCGGCGCCACTGGCCCGCAGATGGCGGTCGAGGGCGAGCAGATCGCAATCGACGCCGATGGTGTTGCCACCGCCTTGGAAGAGGCCGACAGCGTCATCATCATCCCGGGCTACGGCATGGCCGTGGCGCAGGCCCAGCAGAACGTTGCCGAACTGACCCGCCGCCTGCGGGCCAAGGGCAAGAACGTGCGCTTTGCCATTCACCCGGTTGCGGGTCGTCTGCCGGGCCACATGAACGTGCTGCTGGCCGAAGCCAAGGTGCCCTATGACATCGTGATGGAGATGGACGAGATCAACGACGACTTCCCGGATACGGATGTTGCCATCGTGATCGGCTCGAACGACATCGTGAACCCTGCGGCTCAGGAAGACCCCAACAGCCCCATCGCCGGTATGCCGGTGCTGGAATGCTGGAAGGCGAAACAGGTGTTCGTGTCCAAGCGCGGGCAAGGCACCGGCTATTCGGGCATCGAGAACCCGCTGTTCTATAAAGAGAACACGCGCATGTTCTACGGCGACGCGAAAGCCAGCCTTGATACGCTGCTGACCAAGATCAGCTAAGGCATTTTTCAGATGCGACATTAAGCCCCGCCCAACCGGCGGGGCTTTTTGCGTTTCGGGGCCGGTGCATTGAGTTTGCAGGGAATTTTACCGCCCCACAGCGGTCACGGCGGCAGTTGTGCACCAAAGTATACATCTAACCAATGGATTTCATTGAACTTTTCTTTTTGAAACCCGGGCCGGATCAGCTAGTAAGGCGGAATACTTGCAAACAGGCCCGTCCATGACCGCTTTGACAGATCACCCGCTGCGCTATGACCTTGCTAATGAACTGCACGCGCGGCCGTTCCCGTCGCTGACCGCGCCTTGCCGCGCCGCCTATTTGGCGATCAAGCGACCGCATGACGCCGTCGCCCGCGACCGCGACGCCGACCGGGCGCATCTGCTGGCCTTGCTTGACCGGTTCGGCGCGGTGCATCCGCAGCCCAATGCGACGCATTATTTCGGGCAGATTGGCCGCTATCACCTGAAATGGGAAAGCCATACCGAGTTCGTCACCTACACGATTTTCGGCGATGGCGTGGCCGAGCGCCCGTTCGATCACGCGACCTTTGACGTCTTCCCCGAGGACTGGCTGGCCGAAGCGCCGGGCGTGCGGATGACATCGGCGCTGATCCGGGTCGAACAATTGCCCGAGGGCGAGGCGGATATCTCGCAAAAGCTGTCTGACTGGTTCGTGTCGGAAAGTCTGGCCGTGTCTTCGGTGCTTGAGGGCAGCGCCCTGATCGCCAGCGATTTCCGCATCGACATGGCGGGGCATGTGCGGTTCGCGCTGTTCGTGCGGCCCAGCACCGGACCGCGGCGCATCGGCCGTATCGTCCAGCGCCTGACCGAGATCGAGACCTATAAGACCATGTCGATGCTGGGCTTGCCGCGTGCCCGCACCCTGTCGGCGCAGCTGGGGCAGATCGACCCGCAAATCTCGGCGCTGGTGGGGGATATGACGGCGGGCGGCCAAAGCCCGGCGGACGCGCTGCACCGGCTGCTTGAGATGTCGGCCGATCTGGAACAGATGCAGGCGGCGAATGCGTTTCGCTTTGGCGCGACGGCGGCTTACGAGGCGCTGGTGACACAACGCATCGAGGCGCTGCGCGAAGAGCGGTTCAAGGGCGGCCAGACCTTCCGCGAATTCATGATGCGCCGCTTTGATCCGGCGATGCGCACCGTGCGCTCGACCGAGGCGCGGCTGCGCAGCACGACCGAACGCGCCGGGCGCGCGGCGGAATTGCTGCGGACGCAGGTGGATGTGGCCCGCTCGGCCCAGAATCAGGCGCTGCTGGAAAGCATGGATCGCCGCGCTGACCTGCAACTGCGGCTTCAGGAAACCGTCGAGGGCCTGTCGGTGGTGGCGATCAGCTATTACGCCGTTAGCCTTGTCGGCTATCTGGCCTATCCGCTGTCCGAGCCTCTGGGGCTGAGCAAGGGTATGCTGACGGCGATGATTACGCCGGTTGTTGTGCTGGTTGTGTGGCTGCTGATCCGTCGGATCCGGCGCGGCGTGCATTAAGCACCCGGTCGGTGGCCCAGCCGCCCAGACCGATCGCCGCCAGCGCCACGATTGCCGAAACGCCCAGCGTCGGAACGCCCGACAGACCCGCGCCAATGGTGCAACCGCCTGCCAGCACACCGCCAATGCCCATCAGAACCGCGCCCGCCATATAGCGGCCGGTCTGGGCCGGGGATTCAAAGCTTTGCCATTTGAAACGGCGGCCCAGCAGCGATGCCACCAGCGCCCCGCCCAGCACACCGCCGATCAGGCCGGTGCCGAATTTGGCGCTGATCGATGTGGCAGTGATGCCCCAGAACAGCGTGTCCGCGACCGGGGCGGTAAAGGCGAGGCTTTCAAACGCGATCGGGTCGAAATCGTCGAACAGGACAAATCCGGTGCCAACCCAGCCTAGCGGCACCAGCAGGCCCAGCAGCGCGGCCAGCACCAGCTTGCCGCGCCCAACGCCTGAACCGATGACCCCCACCAGTGCCAACAGCGCCACGACAGCGGTCCAGAACAGCGCGCCACCCGGCAGCCCGGCCAATGAGCCGGCATTGCCCAGCGGCAACGTGACCTCGGACACTGCCACCCGCAGCGGCGCCAGAACGCCCTTCATCGCGGCATGGGCGGTCAGGGCGAAGACGATCAGCACCAGCGCCGCGCGCAGGTTTCCGGTCCCGGCCAATACCGTCATCCGCGACGCACAGCCCCGCGTCAGAACCATCCCGGCGCCGAACAGCAGCCCGCCTGCGACAATCGCCAGAACCGGCAGGTCGGCGGCGGCAAAGCGGTGATCGTCAAAGCTGATCCAGCCTAAGGCAACCGCGCCCTGCGTGCCCAGCAGCGCCGCGATCAGCGCCATCAGCCAGACGCCTTGGGCGCTTTTGCGTTGGGGGGCGGGGCCGGTCACGGTGCGGCGAAAGCAAAACCCCGTGATCTCGGCCAGCAGGCCATAGCCAAGCCCCAGCGCCAGACCCAGCCAGATGGCGGCCTGCGGGGCGGTCAGGGTCTCGAAACCAAAGCTCTCGAACATGGGCGATCCTCGCGCGCGGAAGAATTTTGTCCCGTCTGCGGTGGAATCGCCGCTGAGGCAAGCGATTTGAACGCTGCCAACCCCTGGGGTTACGGAACATTGTTCTGGTCCGGGCGTGCGGTGCGGGTCAGGATTTTGCACGCCCCAGGATGCGATGCCAAATTCAGGCCGATGTTCCGGCGCGCGGTGGCTTTGTTCTTTTTTGCGGCACAGCGGTAGAGGCAGCACAAAGCGGGGGCTGCTTGGTGCTTGACCTTATCGGGGTGCCGCAGCAGGTTGAAAGGGAACCGCGAAGGACCGCACCCATGCCCGTCAAGAATCGTTTTGCCCAGATGCTGGACGAGATCATCGCCTGGCGCCGGGATTTCCACGCCAACCCCGAATTGATGTTCGACACCCATCGCACCTCGGGGCGGGTGGCCGAATTGCTGTCCAGTTTTGGTTGTGACGAGGTCGTCACCGGCATTGGCCGCACCGGTGTTGTCGGGGTGATCCGGGGTCGCAGCGACAGCAAGGGCCGGGTGATCGGCCTGCGCGCCGATATGGACGCCTTGCCGATTACCGAGGCCACCGGCGCCGAATATGCCTCGACCGTGCCGGGCAAGATGCATGCTTGCGGCCATGACGGCCATACCTCGATGCTGCTTGGGGCGGCGAAATATCTGGCCGAGACCCGCAATTTCGATGGCACCGCCGTGGTGATCTTTCAGCCCGCCGAAGAGGGCGGCGGCGGTGGCCGCGAGATGGTCGAGGACGGTCTGATGGACCGGTTCGGCATCGACGAGGTTTATGGTCTGCACAACATGCCGGGCATTCCCGTCGGTCAGTTCGTGATCCGCCACGGCGCGATGATGGCAGCAGCGGACGAGTTCGAGATCACTGTCACCGGCCATGGCGGCCACGCGGCCAAGCCGCAGGCGGCGGTCGATACCACGCTTGTGGCCAGCCATATCGTCGTGGCGCTGCAATCCATCGTCAGCCGCAATGTCGATCCGCTGCGCGAGGCGGTGCTGTCGGTCTGTGCCTTTCACACTGACACCCGCGCCTATAACGTGATCCCGCATCACGTTCACCTGCGCGGCACCGTGCGCAGCATGGACGAGGCCACCCGCGACCATATCGTCAACCGGCTGCATCAGGTGACCGAAGGCATCGCCGCCAGCTTTGGCGCCACCGCCAAGGTCAGCTATAAATACGGCTATCCGGTCACCATCAACGCCCCTGAACAGACCGATTTCGCCGCCGAGGTTGCGCAAAGTGTCGCCGGATCGGTGGTCACCGATGGCGACCCGATGATGGGGGCCGAGGATTTCAGCTATATGCTGAACGAGCGCCCCGGCGCTTATATTTTCATGGGCAACGGCGACAGCGCCATGATCCACCATCCCGAATACGACTTTAACGACGACGCCATTCCCGCCGGTTGCAGCTGGTGGGCCGGTCTGATCGAACAGCGGATGCCGATGCGCTGAGAAACGGGCTTTATCCCCGCATCTGCTGCGGCTAAGACTGCCGCATGAAACCGTTTCTGATCCTTCAGCTACGCCCCGAGGCCGAAGCCTCGGATGACGAATATGCCGCCTTTCTGCGCAAGGGCGGTCTGGACGCGTCCGACACCCGCCGCATCCGGCTTGAGCGCGAGGATATCCCCGCCGATCTGAACCTTGATGAGTATTCCGGGGTGATCGTCGGCGGCGGGCCGGGCTGTGTCTCGGACGCGCCCGAGGACAAATCGCCCGAAGAGGCGCGGATCGAGGCCGAGATTCTGGCGCTGATGCCGCAGATCACCGCCCGCGATGTGCCGTTCATGGGCTGTTGTTATGGCATTGGCGTTTTGGCGCATCACCTTGGCGCGCCGGTCAACAAGTCGCGCTATGGCGAAGGCGTCGGCACCGCCGATTGTTCAGTGACCGAGGCCGGTCGCAATGATCCGATCCTGGCCGGGCTGCCGGCGCGGTTCGAGGCCTTTGTCGGCCATAAAGAGGCGGTGCAGGACCTGCCGCAAGGCGCGGTGCATCTGCTTGTGGCCCCAACCTGTCCCTATCAGATGATCCGCTACGGTCAGAACGTCTATGCCACCCAGTTCCACCCCGAAGCCGACAGCGACGGGATTGAAACCCGTATCCGCATCTACAAGCACAAGGGCTATTTCCCGCCGGAACAGGCGCAAAGCCTGATCGACATGTGCCGCGCCGCCGATGTGCACGCCCCGGAAAAGATCCTGCGCAATTTCGTCCGGCACTACGCGACCGACTAGGGGCAGGGGGGCGGACGCGGCTCCTATTGCCAATATAGCAATTCGCTTATTGGCTTGGCCGGTGTTCCATGTTCAACTTAAAGGAATAGCGTTGAAAGGATTGGTTAATGAAATTTTCGGTTTTGATGGCTTCGGCCTTGGCGCTGGCGCTGGTCTGTGCCGCGCCCGTGAATGCAGCAAAGGTTACGCGCGAAATTCCGGTGACAGAAGATTTCAGGGTTTCAAAGCACACTCTTAATGGCGTGCCAAGTTATGAAGTGCGCTTGACCGTAATCGTCGTGGACGGAATTTTTGAGCTGTGTGGTGTAATCGTGCGCTCGCCGCAGGCCGAAGCCGCCATTGTGCGCACGTTCGTGCGCGGCGGAGTTCTAAAGATCGACGACAAGGTGGCGATCCGGGATTTCACCTATTTCAGCTGGGTGAAGCGCAAATCCGACTTGGCGAAAACGCCAGCCAAATGCGCCAGCACCGGAATCAAGAAAACTCAGAAACACCACAATTTTCATGTGGAATTTACAGTAAAGACGACTGCAACCTAAGACCGGGCGTCGGGATTATCCCAGCATGATCCCGACGATCACCAGCATCAGCCCGACCGCCGACACGCCAAGGGCGCCCATGTTCAGGGCCACGACCTTTTGCAGGCGGGCGCGCAATTCGTCATCGGGCAGGTTGGCGCGTTTGGCCTTATAGGCCAGCATGATACAACGCATCAGCCCGGCAAGGCCGATCAGCGATACGGCGGCGCCGCCCCAGATCAATGCGTCCATATTTTGCTCCTCTCTGAACTGTTCTCAGGCAGCTAGCTGATCATCGCGTGGCGTGCAAGCCGGACGGGGCTTGCAGCGGCGCGGGCCGGAGGCTATCCGGGGGGCAAATCACCGATCATTGCGAGGCCCAGATGGAAGACATCGTCACAGACACCACCTACCGCGTTACCGCAGACGAGCTGCGCCAGTTCATCGAGCGCGTCGAGCGGCTGGAGGCCGAAAAGAAAGACATCGCCGATCAGGTCAAAGAGGTGATGGCCGAGGCCAAGGGCCGTGGCTATGACACCAAGGTCATGCGCAAGGTCATCGCGCTGCGCAAACGCGACCGCAACGACATCGCCGAAGAAGAGGCGGTGCTGGAAATGTATAAAGAAGCCCTGGGCATGTAAGCCCGCGTCTCGGCGGCTGGGTTGTACATTCTGCACAGGGGGCGCGCAGATCTGTTGATTTGCGCACAACCCCTGTTCGGCCCAGCCGTTGACCCAAAGCGGACAAAGGTCGATGATCTTGCCAACTCAGAGCAAGAGGTGACTCATGTCCCAACGTCTTCCGACCTATTTCATCTCGCATGGCGGTGGCCCGTGGCCGTGGATTCCCGACATGCGCCGCATGTTCGTCAATCTCGAAGCCTCGCTGGCGCGGATGCCGCAGGAAATCGGCGGGACGCCCAAGGCGATCCTGATGGTGTCCGGCCATTGGGAAGCCCCTGAATTCGCGGTGATGAGCAGCCCGAAACCGCCGATGGTCTATGACTATTACGGCTTTCCGCGCCACACCTATGACATCGTCTATCCCGCCCCCGGCGCGCCCAGCGATCTGGCGCAGCGCACGGCGGACCTGCTGAAACAGGCGGGGCTGCCGACGCGGCTGGATGCGAAACAGGGCTTTGACCACGGCACGTTCGTTCCGGCCTATATCATGTATCCCGAAGCGCAGGTGCCGGTGTACCAGGTCTCGATGCAGCACGGCTATAGCCCCGAGGCGCATTTCGCACTGGGCCGGGCGCTGGCGCCGCTGCGCGACGAGGGCGTTCTGATCGTCGGCTCGGGTCTGAGCTATCACAACCTGCGCCTGTTCGGCCCCGGCGCGAAAGAGCCGTCCGAGGCCTTTGACGCCTGGCTGGAAAAGGTGCTGGCGCAGGACCCCAAGGCGCGGACCCAATCCTTGCTGGAGTGGGAAAAGGCCCCCTATGCCCGTGTCTGCCACGCGCAAGAGGACCACTTTGTGCCGCTGTTCGCCGCCTTGGGCGCAGCCGAAGGCGCCAAGGCCACGCAGGTCTATCATGACAAGATGCTGATGGGTGGCGTGACCGCGTCCAGCTATCGTTTCGACGACTGATCGGGGTCAGGGCGTGATGAAATTCACGCCCGGCATCCGCTCGATCTCGAACAGGTCTTCTTCGTAATTCTCGGTGATGTCCTCGACCAGATCTTCGGTCCAGCCGGGCAGGTCCAGTTCCATCTCGACCTCTTCGGGCAGGGCGAATTTGTCGAGAAAGGCCGCGACGATGCGGCGGCGCTGGATTTCGTTGGCTGGCGGGTGCTTATCCAGATAGGCATGCATCCGGGTCATGCCCGAGGGGCTCATGATCGAGGCCAGAAAATCGTCGGCGCCTTCAAGCTCTGACGGGCGGTCATAGCCCGACAGTTCCTTCAGCAGCTCATACCAGATCAGCGGCGTGTCTTCGTTGCTCCAGACCGTCAGTTCGACGCCGGGATTGGTGTCGCGCAGGTTCTGGATGACGCTGGACCAGCGCAGATTGCGCGGATCGGCGCCGGCCATGAACTCATCAAAGCCGACATCGGGGCAGTTTTCGAACACGGTCGGAATAAAGGTCGCGGGGTTGCGCACGGCGATGAACATCTCGACATCGGTCTGCGCAAAGATCTGCGTCAGGGCAAAGGCCTTTTCGCCGGCATCCGGGTAAAGCTGGCCATCGCGCAAAACCTTGGACGGTGCCGACAGGAAGGCGTGGTTCGAGAAAATCAGCCGGTCGGCCTTTTCATCGTCAAGGATGGCGTCCAGCACTTCCTCGTATTGTTCGGGCGTGGCGGCCTGACCGCGCAACTGGGCGCGGGCGTCGCGCAGGATCTTGCGATAGCGGCCCGGTCCGGGAACGATAATGCCGTCTTGCGACAGGGGGCCGCGGTTTTTCAGCAGGCATTTCAACAGCCGGTCTTCGTCGGTGAAATGCGCCCCCAGATGAAAGACAACCTGCATATGCCCGGTATTCCCTGTGCCCTTGCGTTCTCCTATGGTTATACGAGGATTTCTGGACAGTAAAACGGCTTTCCTGTAACTGCGCATCATGGTCGAGCAAAATACTCAGATACCCCTCACCGCACGCCTGCCGCTTTCCCTGAGGCGGGCGGCTAATCCGTGGTCGGCCGGTGCGGTTCTGATCGCACTTCTGGTGCTGGTGCCGATCCTGTCGGTGGTGGTGATGGCGGTGACGCCCGAGGCCAATATCTGGCCGCATCTGGTGGCAACGACCCTGCCGCGCTACCTTGAAAATACCGCGGTTCTGATGGGGTCGGTGGCGCTGTTGGCGGCGGCGATGGGCACGGGGGCGGCGTGGCTGGTGACGATGTATCGCTTTCCCGGTGTGCGCTGGCTGGAATGGCTGTTGCTGTTGCCGCTGGCGATCCCGGCCTATGTCGGCGCCTATGCGCTGGTGGATTTTCTGGAATATGCCGGGCCGGTGCAGACCCTGCTGCGTGATATGTTCGGCTGGACCTCGGCCCGCGATTACTGGTTCCCGGAAATCCGGTCGCGC
>NZ_JBFHDW010000065.1:0-10512 GCF_041584535.1 Actibacterium sp.
AATCATCCAAAGAATGTATTTCGCCGGGAAAAAGGCGAAATACAGCGCCCGCAACAGACGTGTCGGGTTGAACAGATAAAGGCTGGCCGGGGCACGTCTGCCTGCGGGTTGTGCATCAGCCTGAGCGCCGCCGCCCAGACCCATGCCACCAAGGCCCGCCATGCCGCCCAGACCCATGCCACCACCACCGCCGCCGCCGCGCTTGGCAGCCAGCAGCGCACGGATGCGATCGCGATTGCCGCCGTCGCCATCGCCGCCACCCATCCCGGCGCCGCCACCAAAGCCGCCACCGCCAAAACCGCCACCGCCACCAAATCCGCCAGTGCGCCCCAGCATCGGCGACAGCATGTCATCGTCGAACAAGTCATCGTCCAGACCCAGCGCCGCCAGCCCATGGCGCGCGCGCACAGGCTCGGGCTTGGACAGGATTTCCGTCGTCGGCGCCGGCGGCGCATCGCCTGCCTTGGCTTCGGGCGTGTCGGCCTCAACCGCGGCATCTATGGCCTGAGCCTCGGTTTGCGTGGCCTTTTCAGCCGCGGCTTTTTCACGTGCCGCACGCTCGGCTGCGGCCTTTTCGCGGGTGGCTTTTTCACGCGCGGCCTTTTCGGCCCGCGCCTTGGCCTCGGCGGCCTTGCGGGCCTTTTCGGCCTCGGCCCGCGCCTTTTCGGCTGCGGCCTGTTCTTCGGCGGCAATGCGGGCGCGTTCAGCGGCCAGTTCACGCTCGGCGCGTTCGGCAGCGGCTTTTTCTTCGGCGGCTTTGCGTTCGGCGGCAGCGGCCTTGGCCTCGGCAGCCTTACGGGCCCTTTCGGCCTCGGCAGCCTTGCGCGCTTCTTCGGCGGCCTTTTCTTCGGCAGCTTTGCGCGCTTCGGCGGCGGCCCTTTCGCGCTCGGCGCGTTCCTGAGCTGCGCGGGCCTTTTCGGCGGCGGCCTTTTCAGCCGCGGCTTTTTCTTGCGCGATGCGCTTGGCTTCGGCCTCGGCCCGCTCGCGGGCGGCGCGTTCGGCATCGGCGCGGGCCTTTTCAACGGCGGCTTTTTCCGCTGCCAGCTTGGCCGCACGGGCCTGTTCCGCCTGCGCCCGCAGCGCGGCGGCTTTTTCGGCCTCGGCCTTTTCGCGCGCGGCTTTTTCCGCCGCCGCTTGTTCGCGTGCCGCCCGGATCGCGGCCTGATCGCCGGATTGCGCCGGTTCGGCAGCCCTGTCGCGCCCCAGCGTCCCGGCCGTGCCGCCCCGGCGGGCAAAGCGCCCACGGGCAGCGGGGGCAGGTTCAGCCGGGGTTGTGGTCGACGCGTCGGTCAACAGGCCAAGAATGCCCAGCCGCCGCAGGAAAACCGAAATGTTGCGCGCCGTGATTTCCTTGTCGAACCGGGCCTCATAGCGTTTCTGAATGCCTGCGACGTCCTCGGCATTGCCGGCTTCGGTGCAGAGGAAATATTCCTGTTCGGTGAACGCGTATTGCTTGCCGCTGAGGGGGTCCAGAACCCGCACCTCAGAGCCGCCATCGGCGCGGTGCTGAAAAACCACCTTCAGGTCATCCCGAAACTGCTGCTGAGCTTTACCTGCTTTGGCCGCTGAACTCCGGTTGGAATTCTGGAAATCAGACATTTCTTAATCTCACCAAATACTGCGGCGACATGAGCACGGGTGGTCGTGCGCTGCTCGGCCTTTTTTTGTTATAGTCTGTTTGTTGTGGAAAGAAAAACAAGATCACGCAGGTGCAGAATTGGCGCAAGTGGCATGTTAGACGCGGCATCGGTGGTGACGGTAGATGGGCAGGACCATGTGCTGACGGGACACCGCATTGCCTTTGTGCTGCCCGGTGACAGCTTGGTCTTGTTTCCGCAGGGCGGCTCAATCGTCCGGCTCTGTTCAAACGCCTAGGCCTATGACCAAGCACGCGAACATATCCCGGCGTTTGAGGCGTGGCCCCACCAAAATGTCGCCCCGCCATCACGATGATTTTGAGTAACGCTCGCGGTCACTGGAAGGGTCGTTCAGCCACCATCTGCGCTGGTCCTGAACGACCGACATGACCCGCAATCAACCTATCAGCCTGAGCTCGCCTGCCGGGGTGGTCATACCCCCGCCAGTCATCCATACGAGCGGGGCTCAGGGAATAGCCTCAATCAGCCTGTCGATATTTTTCTGCCCGTCACGCGCCGACTTTTCAGCCAAGCCGGGTAGGGTTCTGAATACAGATGACCACCCGGGTCCAGACCCGAGTTGATATGTTTAAAGGGCACCGCGAAACAAATGAAAGGCGCATGGCCATCGAATTGGTCATGCGCCTTTTCTCATGTTGGCCAATACTGCCTTGAGCTTACATCAAGCTTGGCAGCCACGTGGCGATTGATGGCCAGATCATCAACATCGTCAATAGCAGCGCATAGATCCCGAAATACGGAATGACCCCGCGGATGACCGTGGCAAGCCCGGCTTTCGAAATGGAATCGACGACAAACAGGTTGATGCCAACGGGCGGTGTGATCAGGCTTAGCTCGACCACGATCACCGTGATGACGCCGAACCAGATCAGATCGATGCCATAGCTTTGCAGGATCGGCAGCAGCAGCGGCACTGTCAGCACGACGAGGCCGATGGCGTCGATAAAGCAGCCCATGATCGCAAAGATTACGAACAGCGTCAGCATGAAGAATGTAAAGCTAAGACCAAGGCCAACAACCCAATCCGTCAACGCATTCGCCAGCCCGGTGGATTCCACGGCGTATTGGATAATGAACGCGGCGGCGACGATCATCAGAATCGCAGCACTGGTCACCACGCTATTGAAGATCGCCTCCACATAAACGCGCAGGGGCGGCCGCCGTATGGCCCAGGCGATGATTGCTGCCACAAAC
Organism: Actibacterium sp.; assembly: GCF_041584535.1. Taxonomy (GTDB): domain Bacteria; phylum Pseudomonadota; class Alphaproteobacteria; order Rhodobacterales; family Rhodobacteraceae; genus Actibacterium_D. Next base: position 2,853 of record NZ_JBFHDW010000065.1, read on the forward strand.
GCCCCGATTGCAGCGGCTTCTGTCGGTGTGGCGATACCACGATAAATCGTCACCAGAACCACCAGCATCAGGCCGACCATAGGCGCGACCTCGCGCAGGCCCCGGACCGTGTCACCGCGCTTGGCAGCATGCAGCTTGGGTGCCAACGTCGGATTGATCGCGCAGCGGATCGCGATATATGCCATGAACATCGCCGTTACGACGATACCGGGCAGCAGCCCGGCCATGAACAGTTTGGCCACCGACAGTTCAGTGAAGGTCGAATAAACGATCATCACGATTGAAGGTGGAATGAGGATGCCAAGTGTGCCCCCCGCTGCGACAGAACCGGCGGCCATCGCGGAATCGTATCCGTCCGCCTTCTGCCGCGGCAGCGCCACCCCGCCAATGGCCGATGCTGTCGCCACACTCGAACCCGAGATAGCCGCGAAAAGCGCGCTAGCGGCAATGTTCGTCTGCAACAGGCCACCGGGAATGCGGCGCACCAGCTTGGACATGCCGTCATAAAAGGAATCGCTGACGCCTGACTTCAGCATTATCTCGGCCATGAGGATGAACAATGGCAGGGCGCTCAGCGTGGCACTGTTCAGACTGCCCCACAAAATGAAGCCGATCGCGTTGAGCGAGCCAAACCCCTCAACAAGCACCAGAAGCAGGATGCCGCCAAAGCCGATAGCAATGGCGATATGCAGGCCGAGCAGCAGCAGGCCTATGGTCAGCCCGAGGCCCAGAAGAATTGAGAAAATATCATACATGCCAGTCAGTCCGTTTATGCTTGGGTGCCCACAGCGGGGGTCTGCGGTTCAACGGGTGCCAGAAGGCGGCGCAGCACGGCCAGAGTCAGCAGGATAAGCCCCAGCAACAAAAGCCCCTGCGGCAGCCAGAGCGGCGTTGCCGTGACCGTGTTGGCGTGGGTCCCGTTGTCTAGCGTGCGCAGCCAAAGCCGCAGGATCTGCCAGTCGAGCAGCGCGCAGAACAGAAGGGAAATCAGTCCGAACACGACGCCAAAATGCTGGTGCATCTGTTGCGGCAGTCTGTCGTAAATTAGATCGACGCGCAGCATCGCATCGTGCCGATAGGCATATCCTGCCCCCAGAGCCAGCACCGCGACGACCAGATAGCCCGAGAATTCGTCAGTGAAATACATCGTGGTTTGAAAGAAGTTTCGCAGAACGACTTCCAGCGTCACCAGCAGCGTCATTGCCACCAGGATGATGCAGCCTATCGCCGCTCCGGCTTTCAACAGAAAATCAATGCCACTGATGAGCCAACGCATTCGCCAGTCCTTTCGAAAACAAATTTCACAGTCGCGTGGTGAGGGTGGGTTGGCACTCCGGCGCAGTCAATAAGCGCCGAAGTGCCGCGTGTCAGAGACCCAGTGCTGCTTCCAGTTCAGCAAGAAGTTTAACGGCATCGGGGCCCTGCTTTTCGGCCCACTCATGCCAGATCGGCTTCATCACACTCGTGATCTGATCCGCCACTTCGGCGCTCGTTGGAACAACTGTCCAGTGATCAACTTCGGCGAATTCCTTGAGGGCCGCATCATTGCCGGCTTCCTGCTCGGATGTGACAGACGCGGTCATGTTATCCACCGCAGCCTGAACAGCCGTCTGTTCTTCCGCCGACAGGCTGTCCCAGCGGTTCATGTTCATGACCACATAGGCGGAGGCAATGCTGATCGGATCTGTCAGAGCAGAGTTCAGGGAATCCTGCCACAGACGTCCGCCTGAAAACGCCGCCGTAACAACATACTGGACTGCACCGCGCTGAAGCGCGGTCGCAACGTCTGCAGTCGAAATGGTGACGGGAATAGCCCCGAAGTTCTGGACAAGGGCACCCTGTTCAGGCGAGCTGACACGAACCGTTTTGCCCTTGAGATCAGACAGCGACTTCAATGCTGGCGCATTCTTTGCACCAAAGATCATCTGCATCGGGTAATGATATATCCCGAGAACTTTGACATTGTGCTCAGCAAAGGCTTTCTCGACTGAAGGCCTCAAGACCGGCCACGCCTTTTCATTGTAATCGCTTGTGGACTTGAACAGGCCGGGAAATCCGCCAAGGTTGGAGATGGGCACGTAGCCGGAATTGAATACGGTGCTTGCAAAATCGATGACCCCGTCGCTGACGGCCGGAGCGATGTCCGCAGCTGCAATTGGCAGCGCACCACCAACACTACATTTTACATTCACCCGGCCAGACGTGATCACATTGATCTCGGTGGCCAGTTTCTCCAATCCAACGTTGACGGGGCTCGCTGGGGCCGACTGGTAGGTATAGCATTTCCAGTTCTCAGCCAGGGCCGACGCACTCGTAAGCCCGAGTGCGACAGCCGCTGCAAGCACAACGCGCGTCGCTTTTACATTTAACATTCTGAATCCTCCCAAAGATATTTCCGTCCCTATCGCGCAAAACAGGCCGCGATCACGCATATGGTTCCGCCTCCTAACGCGCTGGGTCAATTGCTCGCCGCTGATCGCAGGGACAAGTTTCGCAGGGCGAAATAGCGCGGCCGGTGTTTCCGTGACCGGACAACCGCTGGGTCATCTGGCGCTAAGATCGGGGTTTGTTGCCGGAATTCCTCCAACGAACATATCTTCAAAACGCCGCTCAGTGATGAGCCAGCCTTCGCCGGGAACACAGCGCAGACGGTCGCTCATCTGGGTGACCTGAATCGGGTGGCTCATCGGGCGCACAGGCGTGCCGTCGGCGGCATAGAGTTGCAGAACCCAGTTGCAGGTTGCCTGATCTTCGCCGTCAGGCAATGCACGGAAATTCGTTATCATGTGGACGACCGTCCGCTCGCCCCGATCCTTACGCCATTTGTAAAAGGCGCGGATCTGATCGCGCCCTTCGTACGTATGTTTCATGCCGATGAAACGACTGTCTTCAGCATAGTAGAGGTGCGCGTTGCGCCCCCAATTTGTATCGACGTCATACCAGTAATCAGCCAGCAGGGCTTCCAGCTCCTGAGTCAGCGCCAGACGTTCGGGGGAAATCTGCATGAATTGTCTCCTCGCTTTGTGTTTTTGCCACGAGAAAGGTGCCGCCTGCGTCTTTTGCGCGGCGCAACAGCGCCCGCAACGACAAGCTGCACCCTGGTTTGCGGCACGGAACGACGATGGCGCAAACACGTTCGCCCACAAGTAACGGATCTGTTTATTTCTGGGTTCGAAATTCCACCAGCCGGGATTCGTCTAGAACTCCGGCACATCCTGATCCGCATGCAATGACTGCCCGCCACGCCGCGCGTCGAAAAAGGCGAACATTTCCTCAACTTTGCGGGTCGCTTCGCGAAGCGGCGCATAGATCTCGTCGATCATCCGGTTCGCTGGCACGGCGGTGGTGAAATAACTCAGAGCGATTGTCGCCTGCACCCTGTCCTCATGCATGATGGCCGTCGCCACACTCGATCGGCGCTGCGGCCAGGTGTTGGGTTCGCGCTGGGCATAGCCATCCACCTGCACTTTTTGCAGCAAATCGCGAAACGCGGCTTCTTTTTCCGCCGTCAGATTAATGTTGGGATCCTTGCGCATCGCCACAAGACGTTCTTCGCGTTCGTCTTCTGGACAAAACGCCATATAGGCCCGGCCCAGCGCAGAATCATACAGGCTTGCGCGCAAGCCGATCAGCGATTCCGAGCTCCACGGACTGATCGCACCTGTCCAGAACTGGATCGACATTTCGTTGCCGTCAATCACCGCTATTGCGCTTGGCCAGTTGGTTTCCTGCGTCAGCGAAATCGCGAGGGGCCGCGAATACTCGATAACTTGCGAGACGCTTTCATACCCGCTCGACAGATCGCGCACCCGTTCCGTCACACGGTAGCCGCTGCACATGCGATCGCGCACGACGTACCCTTCGGCGACGAATGTCTCAAGCATCCGAATAATGCTGGGCTTTGGAAAGCCCGTCTCTTCATAAATATCATTGACCGAGGCGACGCCGTGCATGTTCACAGCCCGCATCACGTCAAGCGCGCGGCAGATCGCTTGCACCGGAGGGTATGACGGTGTGCTTTCGCCATTCGCGCCATCTTTAGACGACGTGCGGAACCGACGGACCTGCCCCTGAGGTCTGGTCGATTTTGATACGCTGCGGGCGCCATCCGGACCCTGTGCATCGTTTTTGTGCCAAGCCATGGTGTTCCAATCAAAAAGAACAGGTTTGTTTGGTCTGGTGCTGCGATCCGGGCGCCGATCGTGAATTCGGCGACGCCGCATCGGTTAGATATCATTTATAGTGCGCAGCCAGATGTTTTGCCAGCAACGCCCAATTGCCTTGGCGCTGACCCGGCGCAGAGGAAAGCCGCTTACTATTTCGGACCCTGAAATAAAAACACTTCGTGCGGCGCTGAAATCTGGGCTCAAGGTCGCTGTGCTGGTTTGGAGCGATATTCCATGCCCGCCTGCGGAGAATTTTTTTACAATCAAAAACAGTGGCTTGAATGAGTCTTTTCCAACATTGTCCGCCGAACGCTGCACGCCATCGACCGTCAAACCGCCCGTTTCTGAGACGCCATAGCATCCGCCGCGTTCGCTTGACCCATGCTTGCCCAAAGGCCATGCAAATGAACTGACATTTCTGCCCAGCGACCAGAAGGACCACGCACAATGACCGGGAAGACGATCGTTTATGCCTCACTCGGACCGGAGTTGTGGGTCTATGATCTGGACACTGAAAGCGCCTCGTTGACCCATGTCACGACGCACTGCTTCGACGAAGTGGTGCAATATGCCTGGCCAACCCGCGACTTCAGCGTGCTCTACGTTGCCATCAGCGGCGCTGGCCCGATGGCCGAGGTCGAGCGCCCCAACCACGCTGTGATCGCGTGTCATATTCTGTCGGATGGGGCGCTGGCACCTTTCGGACAACCTGTGCGGCTGGACCATCGCCCCTTGCACATCACACTCGATCCGCAGGAAACGCACCTTCTCGCAGCATATAATATCCCGCCAATGGTAACGGTGCATCGGCTTGGACCGAACCGAGAAGTCGGGGACGAAGTCGAGCAGGACGCGCTGGATTTCGGCGAGACCGTGCATCAGGTGCGCGTGACACCGGGCGGCGATTTCGCGATTGTCCCGGCCTGCGCGCACCACGACAACGGGCTCACGCCGGGGCGTCTTGATATCTTCGCCTATGCCGACGGGAAAATGACCCCGGCGGCGCAGTTGGTGCCCGATCCCGAGCGTGCCGCAGCATGGCAATCCGAATGGTTCGGCGCCCACGGGTTTGCCGCGCGCCATGTCGATTTCCACCCGTCGCGCCCGTGGATGTATCTCTGCCTTGAGCGGCAAAGCGAAATTGCCCTTTTTGACTATGATTCGACCGGCGTCGCCCCACGACCCAGGTTCATCAAAAGCGCGCTTGAAGGCGGTCCGACGGGCCCGTCGGCCCAGTTGGCCAGCGCGATCCATGTGCACCCTAACGGGCGCTTCGTATATGTGTCGAACCGGGCCTGGGATACCGAGCAGATCGACGGAAAGCCGGTGTTCGTCGGGGGCGTCAACGATATCACCGTGTTCGAGATCGACCCGGACTCGGGCGAGCCCACGCTGATTCAGCACGCCGATACCGGCGGCATATTCCCGCGAACGTTTTCCATCGATCCGACGGGCAAACTTCTGGTCGCCGGCAACGAACAACCCGGTTGGCTGCCCAGCGATGATGGCCCGCGACGGGTAACACCCGGCCTGGTCGTGTTTCGAATTGGCGATGACGGTTGCCTGACGCGCACGAAAAAGATCGACTTTCCGGACAATGGTGAGGTTTGCTTCTGGACAGGTATCGTTTCCGTCGCGCTTGAAACCAATCAGGATGCCCCTGCCAACGGCGCCAGCGCGGTCGCGGTCTGACCGGATTTGCCTGCCGCAGTCAGTTCATCTGACTGCGAAACCCTGAGGAGGAGGAGAACGTTTATGTCTACTCGCAAGATCATCATCACATGTGCCGTCACAGGCTCGATCCACACGCCGTCAATGTCGCCGCATTTGCCCGTGACCGCCGACGAGATCGCCGAAGCCGCAATCGGTGCGGCTGAAGCGGGCGCTGCGATTGTGCACCTGCATGCCCGCGATCCAGAAACTGGCGCGCCGGATCAGTCACCCGAAAGGTTTGCGCCTTTTCTGAAGGTCATAAAGCAGCGCTCGGATGTTATCGTGAATATAACGACCGGCGGCGCGCCCACGATGACTATAGACGAACGCCTTGCCCCGGTGGCGCAATATGCCCCCGAAATCGCGTCGCTGAACATGGGGTCGATGAATTTCGGGCTTTATCCGATGCTCGAACGTTTCAAGGACTTTAAGCACGATTGGGAACAACCCTATCTGGAGGGCTCGCGCGATCGGATCTTCCGCAATACCTTCGCGGATATCGAAAAAATTCTGACAACCTGCGCCGAAAACGGCACACGGTTCGAGGTTGAATGCTACGATATCGGCCACCTCTACACGCTCGCGCACTTCGTTGACAGAGGTCTGATCAAACCACCGTTCTTTGTGCAGAGCGTGTTCGGCCTGCTCGGCGGAATCGGCGGTCACCCCGAAGACGTAGCGCACATGAAGCGCACCGCTGATCGCCTCTTCGGCAGCGATTATCAGTGGTCGGTTCTGGGCGCCGGTCGCAACCAGATACCCATTGGTCTGCAATCCATCCTGCTTGGCGGGCATCTTCGCGTCGGGCTGGAAGATTCGCTTTGGGCGGGAAAAGGACGGCTGGCCGAGACCAATGCCGAACAGGTCCGCATCGCCCGCGCGATGGTCGAACAACTGGGTTTCGATGTCGCCAACCCTGCCGAAGCCCGCGAGATGCTGGCGCTCAAGGGCGGCGACAGAGTCAATTTCTGAAAGGATGCACGACGGCCAATATACTCTTTATCTACGCCCACCCCGAACCAATTTCCTTTTGTGCAGGGATGATCGCAGGTGCGCAGGAGCAACTGACGGCCGCCGGGCATGAGGTGGTGGTGATCGACCTTTATGCCAAGAGGTTCAATCCGACCGCCGGACGTCACGATTTCAAATCCATCGCTAACCCCGACCACTTTCACTACCAGACCGAACAGGCCTATGCCGCCGAGCACAACAGTTACAGCGACGATATCGCGACCAAACAGGCGCTGATCCTCACCGCTGATGTGTTCGTACCTGTATTCCCGCTTTGGTGGGGCGCGGCACCGGCGATTATGAATGGCTGGTTTGAGCGGGTCTTGTCGTATGGCTTTGGCTATGTTGACGGCGCGCGTTTCGACAAAGGTCTGTTCCGCAGACGCCGGGCGTGATCGGCTTTGGTGGGGATTGTCGCTGGATGGCGCCAAACTTGCGGCGCTGCTTCCGGGTTCACACGAGGATCTCGACAGCGCGTGGCCGTGCTTAGCATTCTTCCACATCGGCATCCGGTCGATATGGACCTGCTGCGCGATCTCTTTGAAGGTTGGAAATATGCGCTCAGCATTGAAGCGCGGATTCAATCCTTGCCGCATCGAAAGAAAGCATGAAGAATGGCCTTGCTGCGCTTGCGGGCTGAAATAAAAGCAAAAAGGCCGCCATAGGCGACTTAAATAAAACCGTCAAAAAGGTATGGTGGCGGAGACGATGGGATTCGAACCCACGAGACGGTTTCCCGTCTACTCCCTTAGCAGGGGAGCGCCTTCGAC
>NZ_JBFHDW010000066.1:0-10425 GCF_041584535.1 Actibacterium sp.
ATCGGGTGACCGCCTTCGTCCAGAATTTGCACGTCATAGCCCGGCAGCGATACCGACGGCGAGCCGACCTTGACCGGCAGTTGCTCGATCCCCAGCGGGTTGGCGGCAATGCCCCAGCCGGTTTCGGTCTGCCACCAATGGTCGATGATCGGCACGCCCAGTTGGTCTTGCGCCCAGACGATGGTGTCGGGGTCAGCGCGTTCGCCTGCAAGGAACACGGCGCGCAGGCCCGAGAGGTCGTATTTCTTGACGAACTCGCCGGTCGGGTCTTCGCGTTTCACCGCGCGGAAGGCGGTGGGGGCGGTGAAGAACGACTTGACGTTATGTTCCTGGATCACCCGCCAGAAGGTGCCCGCATCGGGGGTGCCGACCGGTTTGCCTTCGAACACGATGGTGGTGTTGCCGTGGATCAGCGGGCCATAGCAGATATAGCTGTGGCCAACGACCCAACCCACGTCCGAGGCAGCCCAGAACACTTCGCCCGGATTGACGTTATAAAGGTTCTTCATCGTCCAGTTCAGCGCGACCAGCTGGCCACCGGTCGAACGGATGACGCCCTTGGGCTGACCCGTGGTGCCCGAGGTATACAGGATATAGGACGGGTGGTTGCCTTCGACCGGCACACATTCGGCCGGCTGAACGCCGTATTGGAAGCCGTGCCAGTTATAATCGCGACCGGGGATCAGTTCCGCGACTTCCTGCTCGCGCTGGAAGATCACGCAGAAATCCGGCTTGTGCTGAGCCAGCTCAATGGCGCCGTCCAGCAGCGGTTTGTAATGCACGACGCGGTTCGGTTCCAACCCGCACGAGGCGGCGATGATCGCCTTGGGCTTGGCGTCGTCGATGCGCACAGCCAGTTCGTTCGCGGCGAAACCGCCGAACACGACCGAGTGGATCGCGCCCAGACGCGAACAGGCCAGCATGGCCTCCAGAGCTTCGGGAACCATCGGCATATAGATGATGACGCGATCGCCTTTTTCGATGCCCTTGGCGCGCAGTGCCCCGGCCAGAGTGGCAACGCGGTTGCGCAGCTCGACGTAGCTGATCTCGCGCTTGGTATGGGTGATCGGGCTGTCATAGATGATGGCGGTCTGTTCGCCCCGGCCATTTTCGACGTGGCGGTCTACGGCGTTGTAGCAGGTGTTGACCATGCCATCCGAGAACCACTCGTACAGCGGCGCGTTGTCGTCGAACAGCGCCTTGGAGGGTTTCTTGTCCCAGTCAATGGCTTCGGCCGCTTGCATCCAGAAACCGTTCGGATCGGATTTCCAGCTTTCATATACGTCAGCATAGGTCATAAGTCGCTCCTCCAAGTACCTGCACAGAGATAGGCAGAGCGAACAGATTCCCGCAACGATGTTACCGGTCACACAAGCGCAATATCGTCAAAAATTTGCATATTGTGGTGCAATTGGATCGCAAACTTTTGCAAACTCTCCCGTTTTTCAGGGGGTTTTGCTAAGGTCTCGCAAAGTTTGCAAACTTGGCGATGCTGCGATTGCAAGGTCGCGCCGGGGCGGGCTGTGTCCCGTCCCGGCGCAGGACCGTTTCAATCAGCCGTATTGCGCGACCGGAGTCCCGGCAAGGGCCGACATGTTCAGCAGCCCGCGCGCGGTGATCGACGAGGTGACGATATGCGCCTTGTTGCCCATGCCCATCAGGATCGGGCCGACCTCAAGACCGCCGGTGCGCATCTTCAGGATGTTGCGCACGCCCGAGGCCGCGTCGGTATTGGCAAAGACCAGAACGTTCGCCGCGCCGTCAAACCGCGCGTTCGGCATGACCCGCGCCCGCAGTTCGGGGTCCAGCGCCGAGTCCACATGCATCTCGCCATCATAGGCGAAATCGGGCTCGCGCTGGGCCAGCAGATCCATGGCAATGCGCATCCGGCGCCCGGTGTCGCAATCCAGATTGCCGAATTGCGAATGCGAACACAGGGCGATTTTCGGTTCCATCCCAAAGCGGCGCACATGCCGCGCGGCGCCGATCACGGTCTCCATGATCTGTTCCGGCGTCGGTTCGGGATGCACATGGGTGTCGGCGATGAACAGCGGACCCTGTTCAAGGATCATCAGGCTAAGTGCGCCAACCGGGTGCAGGCCACCACGAGCCAGAACCTGACGAATATAGTTCAGGTGCCACAGATATTGACCGAAAGTGCCGCAGATCAGGCTGTCGGCCTCGCCCCGGTGCACCATGATCGCGCCAATGGCGGTGGAATTGGTGCGCATGATCGCCTTGGCCAGATCGGGCGTCACGCCGCGCCGGGCCATCAGTTCGTGATAGGTGCCCCAGTAATCGCGGTAGCGCGGATCGTTTTCGGGGTTCACCACCTCGAAATGATCGCCGGGACGGATGGTCAGGCCAGCGCGTTCGCTGCGGCGAATGATGACCTCGGGGCGGCCGATCAGGATCGGGCGGTCGGTGGTTTCCTCGATCATCGCCTGTGCGGCGCGCAGAACGCGTTCGTCCTCGCCCTCGGCAAAGACGATGCTGCGCTCGAACTTGCGGGCGGCGGCAAACACCGGGCGCATGATCAGCGCCGAGCGGAACACCGAACCGTCCAGCGTTTCCTTATAGGCCTGCGGATCTTCCAGCGGCCGGGTCGCCACGCCTGACTCCATCGCTGCCTTGGCCACCGCACAGGCGACGACGCCCATCAGGCGCGGATCGAAAGGTTTCGGGATCAGATAGTCCGCGCCAAAGGTCAGTTGTTCGCCTTTATAGGCAGCGGCGGCCTCGGCGCTGGTGGTGGCGCGGGCCAGCGCGGCAATGCCTTCGACACAGCCCAGCTTCATCGCGTCGTTGATCTCGGTCGCGCCGACATCAAGGGCCCCGCGAAAGATGAACGGGAAGCACAGCACGTTGTTCACCTGATTGGGATAGTCCGACCGTCCGGTCGCCATGATCGCGTCCGGGGCGACTTCGCGCACGTCCTCGGGCATGATTTCCGGCGTCGGGTTGGCCAGCGCGAAAATGATCGGCCGCGCGGCCATCTTTTTCACCATGTCCTGTTGCAGAACGCCGGGGCCGGACAGGCCAAGGAACAGGTCGGCGTCGTCGATCACCTGATCCAGCGTCCGCAGGTCCGAGTCCTGAGCATAATCCGCCTTTTGCGGGTTCATGTCTTCGGCCCGGCCCTTGTAAACCAGCCCGTGAATGTCGCACAGCCAGACGTTTTCACGTTTGACGCCCAGTTTCAGCAGCATGTTCAGACAGGCAATGCCCGCCGCGCCGCCGCCGGTCGAGACGACCTTGATGTCTTCGAATTTCTTGCCCGCAACCAGCAGGGCGTTGGTTGCCGCAGCGCCGACCACGATGGCGGTGCCGTGCTGATCGTCGTGAAAGACCGGGATATTCATCCGCTCGCGGCAGATTTTCTCGACGATGAAACAGTCGGGTGCCTTGATGTCTTCAAGGTTGATCGCGCCGAATGTCGGCTCAAGCGCGCACACGATCTCGGCCAGCTTTACCGGGTCGCTTTCATTCAGTTCAATTTCGAAACAGTCGATGTTGGCGAACTTTTTGAACAGAACCGCCTTGCCTTCCATCACCGGCTTGCTGGCCAGCGCACCGATATTGCCCAGACCCAGCACGGCGGTGCCGTTGGTCACGACCCCGACCAGATTGCCGCGCGTGGTATAGTTTGCAGCGGTTTTCGGATCATCGCGGATTTCCAGACAGGCTTCGGCAACGCCGGGGCTATAGGCCAAAGACAGGTCACGACCGTTCGCCAAAGGCTTGGTTGCGCGGATTTCAAGCTTACCCGGGCGGGGCATAGCGTGATAATGCAGTGCCGCCTGACGGTCTGTTTTGCTGGGTGTCTTGGCCATTTTACCCTCCCGGTTCGGAATTAGTTTAGCGTTAAACTATTTTCGCGCTTTCAGATACGCCTTTCTGCAAGCTGTCTCAAGGTAAATTTGCCGGATTTCGGGGCGGCTGGGAAGATCGGAAAATCCGGCCCGAAGAATTGGCTGCGCCGGAAAACAATTCCAAGGCGCGCCGCGTCCGGGGCGGGTTGGGCTTGCATCGGGCGCGGGCGCGGCTCAGACTGTAACCGGAGGTGCCCCATGACGTTGATTGATGACGCCCGCGCGATCCGCGAAAACGCCTATGCGCCCTATTCCGGGTTCAAGGTTGGCGCGGCGATCCGTGCCAAAAGCGGTGCGGTTTTTACCGGCTGCAATGTCGAGAACGTGGCCTATCCCGAAGGCACCTGCGCCGAGGCCGGCGCCGTCGCCGCCATGTGCGCGGCGGGCGAATATGAAATCACCGAAGTCGCCGTCGTCGCCGACAGCCCGCATCCTGTCACCCCTTGCGGCGGCTGCCGTCAGAAACTGGCCGAATTCGCCACCAGCCATGTGCCGGTGACGTTGGCCACCTTGGATGGACAGACCGAGATTATGACGATGGCTGAATTGCTGCCCGGCGCGTTCGGCATCAAACATCTGGGGACCTCCTGATCCCGATGGATGCCCGCAACATCATTTCCAAACTCCGCGATGAAGAACCGCTTAGCGCGTCGGAACTGGCATGGTTCGCGCAGGGCCTTGCCACGGGCGAGGTCACCGATGCTCAGGCCGGGGCCTTTGCCATGGCGGTTCTGCTGAACGGTCTGGTCAAGGACGAACGCATCGCTCTGACCCGCGCCATGCGCGACAGCGGTGTCGTGCTGGAATGGGACATGCCCGGCCCGGTGCTGGACAAGCATTCGACCGGCGACATTGGCGACAGCGTATCGCTGTTGCTGGCCCCGGCGCTGGCGGCGTGCGGGGCGTTCGTGCCGATGATCTCGGGGCGTGGGCTGGGCCATACCGGCGGCACGCTGGACAAGCTGGAATCGATCCCCGGTTACCGCGCCGAAGTGCCGGTTCACCGCCTGCGTCAGGTCACGGCGGCGGTAGGTTGCGCGATCGTCGGGGCCTCGGGCGAAATCGCACCGGCGGACAAACGGCTTTACGCGATCCGCGACGTTTCCGGCACGGTTGAAAGCGTCGATCTGATCACCGCCTCGATCCTGTCGAAAAAGCTGGCGGCGGGGCTGGAGGGGCTGGTTCTGGATATCAAGGTCGACTCGGGCGCGTTCATGGTCGATATGGAGGATGCCGAGGAACTGGCCGAGGCGCTGGTCGAAACCGCGCATGGGCTGGGCTGCATGACCACCGCGCTGATCACCGACATGAGCCAGCCGTTGATCGGGGCGGCAGGCAACGCGTTGGAGGTGATCGAAGTGATGGAGACCCTGACTGGCAGCGGCATCACCCCGGCGCTGTGGGATCTGACCTGCGCGCTGGGGGGCGAGGCTTTGGCGTTGGGCGGGCTTGCCGCCGATGCGGCCGATGGGGCAGGGCGGATCGCCCGGGCCATGGAAAGCGGCGCCGCCGCCGAACGCTTTGGCGAAATGGTCGCCGAATTGGGTGGCCCGATGGATTTCGTCGAACGCTGGCCTGACCGCCTGCCCGCCGCGCCGGTTCAGCGCGAGGTTCTGGCCGGGCGCTCGGGCAAGGTGCAGTCGATCGACGGCCACGCGCTGGGTTTGGCGGTGGTCGATCTGGGCGGTGGCCGCAAGCGCGAGGGCGACAAGGTGAACCCCTCGGTCGGGCTGTCGGAACTGGCGATGCTGGGCGATGACATGTCGCCGGACTTGCCGCTGGCGATTGTTCATGTCGCGACCGAAGCACAGGCCGACGCGGCGGTCATGGCGGTGCGCCGGGCCTATAAGCTGGGCCCGGATGCACCGGTGATCCCGCCATTGGTGCGCCGGAGACTGCGCTGATGGCGCGGGCGTTTCTGGTGGTGATGGATTCCGTCGGCTGTGGCGGTGCGCCGGACGCAGAGCAGTTTTTCAACGGTGATGTGCCGGATTCCGGGGCAAATACGCTTGCACATATCGCACAGGAATGCGCGGCGGGCCGGGCTGAAACCGGGCGGTCTGGTCCGCTGAAATTACACAATCTCGACAATTTGGGTCTGGGCGCGGCGGTCACGCTGGCCTCGGGCGATGCCTGCCCCGGATTGGGTGCAACGCCGGTTGGCCTGTGGGGCGCGGCCACGGAAACCTCGCGCGGCAAGGACACGCCGACCGGCCATTGGGAGCTGGCAGGCGTGCCGACCCCGTGGGCGTGGCACTATTTCCCCGACACCACCAACAGCTTCCCGCCCGAGCTTGTGGCGCGGGTTTGCGCCTTGGCCGGGACCGATGGCATCCTTGGAAATTGCCACGCCTCGGGCACGTTGATCATTGATGAACTGGGGGCCGAGCACCTGAAAACCGGCTGGCCGATCTGCTATACCTCGGTCGATAGCGTGTTCCAGATCGCCGCCCATGAACAGGCCTTTGGGCTGGAACGCTTGCTGAAGCTCTGCCGCGACCTGGCACCCATCGTGCATGACATGAAGGTCGGCCGGGTGATCGCGCGACCGTTTGTCGGCACGCCGGAAACCGGCTTTACCCGCACCCCGAACCGCCGCGATTTCGCGTTGCCCCCGCCCGCGCCGACCCTGTGCGACTGGGCCAAGGCCGCGGGGCGCTCGGTTCATGCGATCGGCAAGATCGGGGATATTTTCTCGATGCAGGGGATTGATGACGTGCGCAAGGGCACTGACGCCCAGTTGATGCAGCACCTCTATGACGCCGCCGAGACCGCTGCGGACGGCAGCCTGACCTTTGCCAATTTCGTTGAATTCGACAGCGTTTATGGACATCGCCGCGACGTGTCTGGCTATGCGCGGGCGCTGGAATGGTTCGATGCGCAACTGCCCGGCCTGTTCGCGCGCCTGCGCGCTGATGATCTGATCCTGTTCACCGCCGATCATGGCAACGATCCCAGCTGGATCGGCAGCGACCACACCCGCGAGCGGGTGCCGGTGGTCGGTCGCGGCCCGGTGCCGCAGGCCCTTGGTCTGATCCCGTTCACCGGGGTCGCTGCCCTGATCGCAGCGCATATGGGGATTGAACCGATACGACCGGAGGCGGTATCAGCTTGAAATCCCTGCCGAAAGTCGAACTTCATCTGCATCTCGAAGGTGCCGCCCCGCCTGCGTTCATCCGCGACCTGTCGGCCCGGAAACATATCGACATCTCGGGGATATTCGGTGCCGATGGCGGCTATCGCTACCGGGATTTTCCTGAGTTTCTGAGGGTTTACGAGGCCGCGACCTCGGTTCTGACCACGCCCGAGGATTACCGCCGCCTGACGCTGGCGGTGCTGGAAGAAAGCGCCGCTAACGGAGTGATCTATAGCGAGACCTTTCTGTCCCCCGACTTCTGCGGCGGCCGCGATCTGGGCGCGTGGCGCGAATATCTGCACGCGATCCGCGAGGCCGCCGATCAGGCACAGCGCGACATGGGCATCACCCTGCGCGGCATCGTGACCTGCGTCCGGCATTTCGGCCCCGACAAGGCGCGCGAGGCCGCGCTTTGCGCCGCCGAAACCGCGGGCGATTGGCTGTGCGGCTTTGGCATTGCCGGGGATGAGACCATCGGCGCGCTGGCGGATTTCGCCTATTCCTTCGACATGGCGCGCGAGGCCGGGCTAAAGCTGACCGCCCATGCCGGCGAATGGGGCGGGCCGCAATCGGTGCGTGATGCGCTGGCGCTGGGCCTGCGCCGCATCGGCCACGGCGTGCGCGCGGTCGAGGATCTGGCGCTGGTCGATGAACTGGCCGAAAGCGGTGTCGTGCTTGAGGTCTGCCCCGGCTCGAACATCGCGCTGGGGCTTTATCCCGGCTGGCGGCAGCACCCGATCAGCATGCTGTATCAGCGCGGCATCAAGGTGACGGTCTCGACCGACGATCCGCCGTTTTTTCGCACCTCGATGACCCGCGAATTCGACCGTCTGGCCGAAGCGTTCGATTGGGATGACGGGGTATTCGCCACCCTGAACCGCACCGCCGCCGAGGCCGCATTCTGCGATGACGCCACCCGCGCCGAGATTTTGAAACGACTGGAGCCCCGCCCATGACCGAGCACCTGACAATCGTCAATCACCCGCTGGTTCAACACAAGCTGACGCTGATGCGCGATAAGGAGACGCCTTCGGCCGTGTTCCGCCGCGTGCTGCGCGAGATTTCCTATTTGCTGGCCTATGAGGTGACGCGCGACTTGCCGATGACGACCAAACAGATCGAGACGCCGCTGAAAGCGATCGACGCGCCGATCCTTGCCGGGAAAAAGCTGGCGCTGGTGTCGATCCTGCGGGCGGGGAACGGGTTGCTGGACGGGGTGCTGGACCTGATCCCCTCGGCGCGGGTCGGGTTTGTCGGCCTGTACCGGGATGAGGAAACCCTGACCCCGGTGCAATACTATTTCAAGGTGCCTGACGCGCTGGACCAGCGGCAGGTCGTGGTGGTTGATCCGATGCTGGCGACCGGAAATTCGTCGGTCGCGGCGATTGATCTGCTGAAAAAGGCGGGCGCCAAAAACATCCGGTTTCTATGCCTTCTGGCCGCGCCCGAGGGCGTCGCGCGTATGAAACAGGCACATCCCGATGTGCCGATTGTCACAGCATCAGTAGACGAATGCCTGAATGACCATGGATATATTGTCCCTGGCCTAGGGGATGCGGGTGACAGGATCTACGGCACAAAATAAGCTAAATACCCCTTTACTGATTCGCAGGCTTCCTGCATGATTCGCCCCACATATTGCGGGGGCAATAATGCGAGCACACAAATTGGGAGCGGCCCTCTTGGTCGCAACCGCAATACTCACAGGCAGCGCCAACGCGAAATCGCTGCGCAACGACGACGGGCCGGCCGAGTTCCCGCCCGCCAGCTATACCGGTGCGCAATACGTCGATAGCAAGGGCTGCGTTTACATTCGGGCCGGTTACGCCGGTCAGACCGAATGGATCCCGCGCGTGACGCGGGGCCGTGATGTGATGTGTGGCTTCAAACCGACTTTGGCGCCGTCGCAGCCCGCCCCCACCGCGCAATCGACCTCGGCCAAGGCGCCGGTTTCGACCGTGGCCACCACGACCAAACCGCCGCGCGTGACCACGACGACCAAGCCGGTTCCGACGCCTGCGGCATCGACGCCCGCCCCGGTGGCGGCCCCCGTGCCCGCACCCGCGCCGGTCGCCAAACCCGCGCCCGCCGCCGCACCCAAACCTGCGCCCGAGCCCGCCACCCCCGCCTGTCCGGGCGCCTCCGAATTGTCGAGCCAATACATCAACAGCGGCCGGAAAAAGCCGGTGCGCTGTGGTCCGCAAACCATCAGCCCCTATGGCAAGCAAGGCGCGCTGGATGCGCCGACCGTGGTGCCCAAGGGCTATAAGCTGGCATGGGAAGACGACCGCCTGAACCCGCGCCGCGGGCTGGGCACCGCTGCTGGCGATGCCGAGATGGCGATGGTCTGGTCCAATGACGTCCCGGCGCGTTTGTTGACCGCCAAGGAAATTCAGGTCGCCCGCGCGGCATCTGCGAAAACGGGCCTGACGGTGCATGTCTCGACCCGTTCGGCGCCGGTTGCGAAAGCCGCGCCTGTGGCCGCAACCGCACCGCAGCCCGCGTCCCAGCCGAAAACCGCCCAAGCGGCAGCGCATCGTGGCCCGCGCGGTTATGTGCAGGTCGGCACGTATGGTGACCCGGCGAATGCCAAGGCGGCGGTCGCCCGGTTGCAAAAGCTGAAATTGCCGGTGGCGGTGGCGCGCGGCGCGGTCAAGGGCAAGCCGGTGCAAGTGGTCTATGCCGGGCCGTTCGCTGAGACGGCGCAAATGAATTCTGCCCTCGGGGCAGTCCGCAAGGCGGGGTACCAGGACGCATTCGTGCGATAAAAATAAACCTGGGCAGTGAGCGTCGCCCCGTGTCCCGGTCAGGATGCGGGGCGATGTCCGTTTAGCCGCCGCAAATGCCCTGCACCCGCACCCAATCGCCATCCGAGATCAGCGGCACCCGGTTCTGGCCGCGCATCGGGTCGGCCTCGATCAGGCCAAGCGTGGTCTCGCCCGACACATCCAGCGCATAGGCATAGGGCGACGACGGCACCCCGGCTGCGGCGAATTCGGCCAGCAATTGCTCGTCGCTGATCGGGGCGGGGGTAGTGGTCATCAGGCTGCGGGCGTGTTTGAGCAGCTTGTCGTCGGGCAGCGATCCCGAGGTCAGCAGCCGGAAGGTGGCGATTGTGCCTGCCTCGCGCAGCAGCCGGTCCATCGGATCGCGCTGAGCGGCGCGGACGGTTTCGGCCAGCACAAAGCCAGTGGCGATATCGGCATCCTCGTAATCCTCGACCAGCGCGCGGTTCAACAGGATCAGCCCGCCCGGCAGATGCTCGGACTGGTTGACGCCGCCGGGCAGCACCACCAGACCGTCGCCGCGCCCCAGCAGGGCCTGTGACAGATGGCTCAGCGCCCGCTTGCCCGCCGGGGCCTTGCAGGGTGTGCCGGACATGCCGGCGATATGGCCCAGCAGCGATTGACCGATCTC
>NZ_JBFHDW010000067.1:0-10362 GCF_041584535.1 Actibacterium sp.
GTCCTTGTGGACCTCGCGGATCATGTCGCCGCCGCCCAGAAACGGTCGCATCTCGGCCATGCGGTCGCGTTTTATATAGATCGCGCCCGAGCCCGACGGCCCATACAGCTTGTGCCCGGTGATCGCGTAGAAATCCGCGTCCAGATCGGCAACGTTGACCGGCATATGCACGGCGGCCTGACTGCCATCGACCAGAACCGGCACACCGCGCGCATGGGCGGCCTGAATGATCGGTTTCACATCGACGACAGTGCCCAGCACGTTCGACATCTGGGTGATCGCCACCAGTTTGGTGCGCGGGCCGATGGCGTCGATCACCGCTTGCGGGTCCAGATCGCCCACGGCATCGACATCGACCCATTTCAGGACCACGCCTTGGCGTTCGCGCAGGAAATGCCACGGCACGATATTGGCGTGGTGCTCCATGACGCTGAGCACGATCTCATCCCCGGCCTGAAGCCGCGGCGCCGCCCAGCCGTATGAGACCAGATTGATGCCTTCGGTGGTGCCGCTGGTAAAGACGATCTCGTCCTCGTCCGGGGCGCCCAGAAAGCGGGCGATGGTGCTGCGCACGGATTCATATTTGTCGGTGGCCAGATTGGACAGGTAATGCAGGCCGCGATGCACGTTGGCATATTCCATCGAATAGGCTTGCGTGATCGCGTCGATCACCACCTGGGGCTTTTGCGCCGAGGCGCCATTGTCGAGATAGACCAGCGGCTTGCCGTTCACCTGACGGGACAGAATGGGGAAATCGCGGCGAATGTCGGCGACATCATACATGGGTCATCTCCATCGGCGGCAGCAGTCCAAAGAGTTGCAGGACGAAAAGCAGGAAGAAGGCGAACAGCATCCCGGTAAACAGCACGCCGGCAAACACCGCCAACCGCGAGCGAAACCCGTGCAGCGCCGCGATGAAATTGGTCAGCAGCCACAGCGTCAGACCATAAGACCCCAGCCCGATCAGCCAGGCCAGCGGCGGCACCAGCACCAGCGACAGCAGTTGCGCCGCCTGCAACAGCAGCACCACCCATTGCTGCCAGACCACCAGCCGCAGCGCGCCCTCGAACGTGCCTTGCCCGCCGAACAGCAGGCCGATGCGGTGGACCAGAAGCACCAGAAACACCGTCATCGCGCCGATGAACACCACGGCGATGATCGGGTTGCTCATATCGATCGGCATAAAGGCCTCGGTCCCGCCGGGGGTGATCGCCCCCGCCAGTTGCGTCAGCATCAGGCTGAGGATGATCTCAAGCGCCAGCATCTGCCACAGCGCCGTGCGCGGCAGGTCCAGCGCCAGAATGCGCTCGGCCGCCGTGCGGGGCGATTTGACGGTCTCAACGACCAGATCTTTCCAGAATGTGAAATCGCCCATGTGTTTCAAGTCAGTCCTTATGCGCGCTTTCGGCTTCGACCAGTCCGGACAGCCAGAAAATTCCAAAGGCGGCCAGACACAGGACGCCAACAAGCGTGCGCCCGGCGCCCGCCCCGACAAATCCGTTGACCAGCCCATACAGCAACCACAGCGGCGAGGCCGCCAGCAGCGCCCAGAACAGCGCCAGCCGGGCACCAAAGCCGATGCCTTGCCCGCCCAGCACCCGTGCGATCAGATGGCTGATCCCGGCCAGCGTATAGAACACCAGCGGCATCAGGATCATCCACGCCAACAACGACGCGCCGATCCGCGCCTCAAGCGGCACTTCGGGATCGATAAAGGCGTCGCGCGACAGGCCCGGCAGGGTCGAGACAAAGATCAGCAAACAGCCGGCCAGCAGATAGACCAGCGCCCGATCCTCGCGCACGCCGCCCGCAAGTTGACGCCGCAGCACCGCGCGCGGGGCGCGATAGGTGCGCAGAATGTCCTGAGTGACTGACATGCTTAGCCGCGCCGCCGTTCCAGCCATGCCGCAAGCCGGGTATGGATTTCATCCGCGATGCCCTGATCGTCGATCTCGCCGATGGCCTCGGCCAGAAACGCCAGCGTCAGCATATCAGTCGCCTCTTTCACCGGCACCCCGCGCGAGCGCAGATAGAACAGCGCGGTCTCGTCGATTGCGCCGCTGGTCGAACCATGCGAGCAGGCGACGTCATCGGCATAGATCTCAAGCTCGGGCTTGGCCAGAAACTGGGCGTCGTCATCCAGCAGCAGCGATTGCGAAATCTGGTAGCCATCGGTCTTTTGCGCGCCGGGTTTCACAAGGATCTTGCCCTGAAACACCCCGGTGGCACCGCTGCGCAGCACCTTTTTGAACACCTGACGGCTTTCGCAATTCACCGCGTCATGGGTGATGAATACGGTGTCGTCATGGTGGAAATCGCCATCGCCCAAGGCCACGCCCGCGACATGGGCGCTGGCATCGTCGCCGGTCAATTCGATCACCACCTCGTTGCGGGTCAGCACCCCGTTGGCGGTCATGGTGAAGGATTTGAACAGGCTTTCAGCACCAAGACGGGCGAAAATATGGGTGGCGGCCTGACGCTCGTGATCGCGGCCCTGCGCGCGGATATGGTGGAACGAGGCCCCGTCCGCGACCTGCACCTCCATTACCTTGTTAAAGCGTGCGGCGGCCGGGCCGTTCTCAAGAATGGTCAGCGCGGCGCCCGGTTCCACCCGGACAACGTGGTGCAGGATCGCATCGGAACACTCTGATTTATGAAGATAAATCAGACGCACGGGTTTCGCCACCTGCCCGGTCACCCGGATCAAAATCCCGTCTTGCGCAAAGGCTGAATTCAGCGTCGCCAAGGGCCGCTCGACTGGCGTCTGACCCGCGGTTTCCAGCGCGCCATACAGGTCTTTTGCCCAGTGGATGTCCTTTTGACCAGCCTCGGCCAGCCGCTCGATCTCCAGCCCGTCCAGCACTGCGTCATCAGACAGATCGGGGCTGAACACGCCATCCACGAACACCAGTTTCAGCGCGTCAATCGTGCCGAAGATCGGGGTTTCATCCGTGGCCACGAACACCACCGCCGGTTCCGGCGAAACCGCGTTCAGCCGGTCAGGCCGGGTGTAGCGCCAGTATTCGTCACGGCGGCCCGGCAGGCCCATCACCCGCAGCCGCGCCAGCGCATCGGCCTGCGCCGCACTTAGCCACGCGCCGCCCGCCAAAGGCGTCAGCGCGGCGATCCGCGTCTCGGTCTCGTCCAGTTTCGCCTGCGGCAGCGCCATTACGCCACCTCCGCCAGAATGTCGGCATAGCCGTTGTTCTCGACCTCAAGCGCCAGTTCGGGACCACCGGTCTTGACGATGCGGCCATTGGCCATGATGTGCACGACATCGGGTTTGATATGATCCAGAAGCCGTTGATAATGCGTGATGACCACGAAACCGCGACCTGCGCTGCGCAGCGCGTTCACGCCTTCGGACACCAGTTTCATCGCATCAACGTCCAGACCCGAATCCGTCTCATCCAAGATGCACATCTTGGGTTCCAGCATCGCCATTTGCAGGATCTCGTTGCGCTTTTTCTCGCCGCCGGAAAAGCCGGTGTTGACCGGGCGTTTCAGCATTTCAGCGTCGATTTTCAGGGTCTTGGCCTTTTCGCGCACGACTTTCAGGAATTCGGCGGCGCTCATTTCTTCTTCGCCCCGCGCCTTGCGCTGTGCATTCACAGCGGTGCGCAGGAAGGTCATGTTGCCGACGCCAGGAATTTCGACCGGGTATTGAAAGGCCAGAAACAGGCCCGCCGCGGCGCGCTCTTCCGGTTCCATCGCCAGAATATCCACTCCGTCCAGCGTCGCCGAGCCTTCGGTCACCTCATAGCCGCCCTTGCCGGACAGGACATAAGACAGGGTCGACTTGCCCGAGCCGTTCGGCCCCATGATCGCATGCACCGAGCCCGGTTCGATCGTCAGGTTCACGCCTTTGAGGATTTGCTTGTCCTCTTCTTCAAGTTTGACGTGCAGGTTTTTGATTTCCAACATATTTTCAGCCCTCAGTCGATGGTGACATCGGTGTCATGTGCCGACACCATCGCCCCTGTGTTGATATTGTGATGCGGATGATCCGGCGCCATGCCCTGCGGGAACATGTCATGCCCCCGCCATTCCAGCGCCTCGCCGGTTTCCAGAAACAGTTCCTGCGCCCAGTCGGATACCTTTGGCATGCCGCGTGCCAGTTCGGCCCACATGCGCCGGGCGTCGTCGCGCAGCGCCGGGTGTTGCGCGGCGCGCAGCGTGTGCATCCACACCGCCATGCCCGCCGCGTCGTGCATTTTCTTGTCCTTCTGAAACCGCCGCACTTCGGCCTCGGACTTTTTCACCAGCGCACGATCGGCCTGCAACGCCGCCGCCGGGCGCATCACATCGACGCCGACCTCGTTCAATTGCCAGCGGATCTGCGTTGCCAAAAGCAGGGTCAAAGCCACCTCTTTCGGCGTCAGCCCTTTCAGACTGTCGGCATAGGCGGCCAATTCCTGTTGCTGGCGCTTAACACCGGCGGGCTTGAACAATCCGGCGAACATCAGCCAACCGAGCCTTCAAGACTGATCGCCACCAATTGCTGCGCCTCCATGGCGAATTCCATCGGCAGCGCTTGCAGCACCTCTTTGCAAAAGCCGTTCACGACCAGCGCCACGGCCTCTTCCTCGTCCATCCCGCGCGAGCGGCAATAGAACAGCTGATCGTCGTCCACCTTGGATGTCGTGGCCTCGTGTTCGACCCGGCTGCTGTTATTCTTGACCTCGATATAGGGCACGGTATGCGCGCCGCATTTATCACCGATCAACAGGCTGTCGCATTGGGTATAGTTGCGGCTGTTCTTGGCCTTGGGATGCATCGACACCAGCCCGCGATAGGTGTTCTGGGCCTTGCCGGCCGAGATGCCTTTGGACACGATGCGCGAGCGGCTGTTCTTGCCCAGATGGATCATCTTGGTGCCGGTATCGGCCTGCTGCATGTTGTTGGTGATGGCGATCGAATAGAATTCGCCCTGACTGCCCTCGCCGCGCAGGATGCAGGATGGGTATTTCCACGTCACGGCGCTACCGGTTTCGACCTGGGTCCACATCACCTTGGCACGGTCGCCACGGCAATCGGCGCGTTTGGTGACAAAGTTATAGATGCCGCCCTTGCCGTTCTCATCGCCCGGATACCAGTTCTGAACGGTCGAGTATTTCACCTCGGCGTCTTCTTCGATCACGATCTCGACCACCGCCGCATGCAGTTGGGCGGTGTCACGCTTGGGCGCGGTGCAGCCTTCCAGATAGCTGACATAACTACCCTTGTCGGCGATGATCAGGGTGCGCTCGAACTGGCCGGTGTTTTCGGCGTTGATGCGGAAATAGGTCGACAGCTCCATCGGGCAGCGCACGCCCGGCGGCACATAGACGAACGAGCCATCCGAGAACACGGCGCTGTTCAGCGTCGCATAGAAATTGTCCGATTGCGGCACGACCGAGCCAAGGTATTTCTTCACCAGCTCGGGATGCTCGCGGATTGCTTCCGAGATCGAGCAAAAGATCACCCCGGCCTTTTTCAGTTCAGCCTGAAAGGTGGTGCCGACGCTGACGCTGTCGAACACTGCGTCCACCGCGACCTTGCGGCCCTCGGCAGGCGCATCCTCGGCGCCCTCGACGCCAGCCAGAATCAACTGTTCTTTCAAAGGGATGCCCAGCTTTTCATAGGTCGCCAGCAGCTTGGGATCGACGTCATCCAGCGACTTGGGCTTGGTGCTCATGCTTTTCGGGCGGGCATAGTAATACTGATCCTGAAAGTCGATCTCGGGATAATGCACCATCGCCCATTTCGGTTCGGTCATCTTTTCCCAGCGGGTGAACGCCTGCAGGCGCCACTCGGTCATCCATTCGGGTTCTTCATTCTTGCCCGAGATCAGGCGCACGATGTCCGGATTCACGCCCTTGGGGGCATAATCCATCTCGATCTCGGTTTCCCAGCCGTATTTGTATTTGCCAGCCATCAGCTGAACGGCATCGACGGTGTCCTGATCCACGCCGTCCTTGACCTTGGTATCTTCAACCTGCGCCATGTCGTTTCCTTTCGCCGGGGTCGGCCCCCTGCATCCTGTTCGCGTCTCACGCCGCGCGGGCGCGGAATTTCCTGTGTTTCGCCAGCCATGTGTCGGCAAAGCGAAGAATGTCGTCCTCGGTCGTCTCGGGCCCCAGTGAGACCCTCAGCGCCGACGAGGCCGCGCTGTCGTCAAATCCCATCGCGCGCAGCACCCGGCTGGCACGCACTTTGCCGCTGGAACAGGCCGACCCGGCCGAAACCGCGAACCCGGCCAGATCCATCTGCATGACCTGCGTTTCGCCCTTCCAGCCCGGCGCGATGAAACAGGACGTGTTGGGCAAGCGTGGTCCGCCTTTCCCGACAAAAATAGTCTCATTTGCTCCAGCCGCAATGGCCTCTTCCAGTATATCGCGCAGATTTGCAACCCGATCCCAGACGCCATTGGCCAAATCGCGGGCTGCGGCATCAGCAGCGGCGCCAAAACCGGCAATGCCGATCACGTTCTCGGTGCCCGACCGGCGGCCCATTTCCTGACCGCCACCCTTGATCCGCGCCTCGATGTCGGTGCCGCGTTTCAGCACCAGCGCGCCGATGCCCTTGGGCCCGCCCAGCTTGTGCGCCGAGATCAGCGCCATCGTGCAGCCCGCCCAGTTAAACGCCACGGGCAGTTTGCCGAAGGCTTGGGTCATGTCGCTGACCGCCAGCCCCTCGGGCAGGGTTTGCAGAATTCCGGTTTCGCTGTTCGCCAATTGCAGCGTGCTTTGCGCCGGATCCGTGACGCTGACCATCCCGGCCGCATCGACCAGCAGGTCATCGGTGATCCACGCGCCCACAGCGTCATGTTCGACCGCTGCGCCATGCAGCCCGCGCCCGGCCAGCGCCAGCGCCGCCGCCTCGGTCGCGGACGAGGTGAACACCACATCCGCCCCATCGGCGCCAAAGGCCGCGGCCACTTGCGCCCGTGCATTTTCCACCAAGGCCTTGGCCGCGCGGCCTTCGGCATGGACGCTGGACGGGTTGCCCGCCACATCCATCGCCGCGATCATCGCCGCGCGGGCCTCGGCGCGCAGGGGCGCGGTGGCGTTATGATCCAGATAGACCCGGTTCACGGCTCGTCCACCACTTCGAACAGATGCGGCACCGCCGGACAGGGCGCCAGTTCGTTATGCACCACGTCCGACAGCCGGGTTTGATGCAGGAACACATAGACATGGGCGCTCAGCCCCTCCCACAGACGGTTGGTCAGCGATTGCGCCCGGCTGCCCGACACCCCGCCCGAGGCCCCGGCCCCGGTATGCATGGCGCTGACGGTTTCCTCGACCGCGCCCAGAATATCCGACACCCGGATATCCGACGGCGACCGGGCCAGACGATACCCGCCCCCCGGCCCCCGCACCGAGTCCACCAGTCCGGCCCGGCGCAGCTTGACGAAAAGCTGCTCAAGATAGGGCAGCGAAACGTCCTGACGCCGCGAGATTTCCGCCAGCGAGGTCAGCCCGCCTTCGGGCTGAAGCGCCAGATCGGCCAGCGCAACCATCGCGTAGCGCCCTTTGGTGCTGAGTTTCATAGGACAGACCCCTGCAAACGGTTGACGGAAGGCGGTTGGGTCATTACCTCCCTAACCAGCCAGTGGGCGGACATACGCCCGATTTAGACTTGTTCTAGGTTGTCCGATAGATTTCGTCAAGAATTCCATTCGGACCTCCGCAGTCAAAGAGAAATATATGCCCGAGGTCATCTTCCCCGGCCCCGAAGGACGGCTTGAGGGCCGCTATCACCCGCAAAAGGCCAAAGACGCACCGATCGCCATCGTCCTGCACCCGCATCCGCAATTCGGGGGCACGATGAACAACAAGGTCGTCTATAACCTGCATTATGCCTTTTATAATATGGGCTTTACGGTGCTGCGGTTTAACTTTCGTGGCGTCGGTCGCAGCCAGGGCGAATACGATCAGGGCATTGGCGAGCTGTCGGATGCGGCCTCGGCGCTGGATTACCTGCAATCGATGAACCAGAACGCCAAGCATTGCTGGGTCGCCGGGTTCAGCTTTGGCGCGTGGATCGGGATGCAGCTGCTGATGCGCCGCCCCGAAATCACCGGCTTTGTCAGCGTCTCGCCGCCGGCGAACATGTATGACTTCAGCTTCCTCGCGCCCTGCCCCAGTTCGGGCCTGATCATCAATGGCGCTGCCGACCGTGTTGCCCCGCCTGCGGATACCCGCACGCTGGTCGGCAAACTGCACGAGCAAAAAGGCATCACCGTCACCCATCAGGAAATCGAAGGCGCTGGCCACTTTTTCGAAGAGCCGCACATGGACACGCTGATCGGCAATGTCGATGAATATGTCCGCCGCCGCCTGACCGAAAACACCCGGTAAGCAGCATGAGCGCGATCGTCGAGGAAATGGCTGACCAGCTTGCTCAGGACGCCATCGAAGCGGCCGAGCGTCTGGGCGACGACATGCTGATCCGCGACTTGTCCGACGTGCTGGAAGCGGCCTCGACGACCGCACAAGAAGCCTTCATGACCGCCGTGCGTATTCGCCTGGCGGTCAAACGCGGGCGCAAGTTTCTGGATGACCGCGTGGCCAAGGCCCAAAAAGCTGCCGAACGGGCGGCGCCCAAAGCGTGAGCCCGCGGCTTGACCGCCAACTCGACTTTCTGGTCGAGGCGGACAAGCTGAAATCCATCCTGCGCGCCTCGACCCTTGCCGATGACAGCCGCCGCGAAAATTCTGGCGAACACAGCTGGCACGTTGCCCTGTCGGCACTGGTTCTGGCTGATCAGGCTGGCCCTGAGGTGCGCATCGACCGGGTGATCCGCATGTTGCTGATCCATGATCTGGTTGAAATCGACGCTGGCGACACCCCGATCCATGACACCCATGACACCGCCGCTCAGGACGCTGCCGAGGCCGAGGCTGCCGACCGGCTGTTCGGGTTGCTGCCGGATGACATGGCCGCTGATCTGCGGGCGCTGTGGGATGAATTCGAAGCCGCGCAAAGCCCCGATGCCATCTTCGCCAAATCCATCGACCGGGTGCAACCGGTGCTGCTGAACCTTGCCAATGGTGGCGGCAGTTGGCGCCAGTTCAACGTCACCGAACAGCAATTGGAAACCCGCGTCGGCCAGAAAGTCGCGCGCGGCGCCCCGGCGGTCTGGGCGCATTTACAGGGCCATATCCAACGCCATTTCAACCCCGACGATCGGGACTGATGACGTTGGGTGAAATTCCTGTATACAATAGCATACAATACTTTGCTGCAACGCCGCATCCTGCTATAAGCCCCCCAGCGACTCACAGATTGCGAAAGGCCAGCGCATGACCAAAATCAAAGTAGACAATCCCGTCGTCGATATGGACGGCGATGAAATGACCCGGATCATCTGGGACTTTATCAAGCAAAAGCTGATCCTGCCCTATCTGGACATCGACCTTCTGTATTACGACCTGAGCATTCAGGAGCGCGACCGCACCGAAGACCAGATCACCATCGACGCCGCCAACAAGATCAAAGAGGTCGGCGTCGGCGTCAAATGCGCGACCATCACCCCGGATGAAGCCCGGGTCGAGGAATTCGGCCTGAAGAAGATGTGGAAATCGCCGAACGGCACGATCCGCAACATTCTGGGCGGCGTGGTGTTCCGCCAGCCGATCATCTGCAAGAACGTGCCGCGCCTTGTTCCCGGCTGGACCCGCCCGATCGTGGTCGGCCGTCACGCCTATGGCGACCAATACCGCGCCACCGATTTCCACTTTCCCGGCAAGGGCAAGATCACGCTGAAATTCGTCGGCGACGACGGCACCGAGATCGAGCGCGAAGTCTTTGACGCCCCGTCCGCCGGTGTCACGATGGCGATGTATAACCTTGACGCCTCGATCATCGACTTTGCCCGCGCCTCGCTGAACTATGGCCTGAACCTTGGCTGGCCGGTCTACCTGTCGACCAAGAACACCATTCTGAAGGCTTATGACGGCCGCTTCAAAGACCTGTTCCAGCAGGTCTATGAGGAAGAATTCGCCGAAAAGTTCAAAGACGCCGGCATCTGGTATGAACACCGGCTGATCGACGACATGGTGGCTTGCGCGCTGAAATGGAACGGCGGCTATGTCTGGGCCTGCAAGAACTATGACGGCGACGTGCAATCCGATACCGTGGCGCAGGGTTATGGCAGCCTTGGCCTGATGGCCTCGCAGCTGATGACGCCCGACGGCATGATCGTCGAGGCCGAAGCCGCCCACGGCACCGTCACGCGGCATTACCGCCAGCATCAGGCGGGCAAGGCGACCTCGACCAACTCGATTGCCTCGATCTACGCCTGGACCGGCGGCCTGAAGCACCGCGCCAAGCTGGACGACAACGCCCAGCTGATGCGCTTTGCCGAAACGCTGGA
>NZ_JBFHDW010000068.1:0-10338 GCF_041584535.1 Actibacterium sp.
CAACAAAGATCCGCGGGCCTTTCGAGACGACGAATTCGACGTCCAGCGTCAGGTCACGCTCGTTCCGGGTAACGCGCGGCTCGATGTTGATAAAGTCCAGACCTTGACTCAGCGCAATGCCTTCCAGACGGCCGATCGCAGACTCGATGATGCTGGGCGAATAGACCACGCCCGGTTTCAGGCGCACGACTTTTTCAAAGATCGGGATATCGACAGTCGGCAGGTCCGACGACACCGATACGGCGCCAAGGCGGAATTGCTGGCCTTCGCGGATGTTGAAGTTCAGCACGAAACCATCGCGGTTCCGGGTCAGCTCGGACGCGACCGACAGAACCTGCATGTCGATGTAACCGCGCGACATGTAGAAATCACGCAGCACCTGTTTGTCGAACTCGATCCGGTCGGCGATATAAGTGTCCGATCGCACGATCGCGCGCAGCAGGCCTGCCTGCTTGGTGCCCAGCACCCGGCGCAGACGACGGTCGGAATAGATGCGGTTTCCGACAAAGGAAATGCGGCTGATCTCGACGATCTTGCCGTCGGTAATCTCGAACACCATCTCGACGCGGTTGTCGCTGCGGCGAATGATGCGCGGGTTCACCGTCGCGGCAAGACGGCCAAGCTGATCATAGGCGGTAACGATGGCGGCGGCATCGGCCTCGGCGGTGCGGGGGCTGTAGACATGGCGCGACTGGGATTGGATCAGCTTTTCCAGATCCTCGTCATCCAGACGTTTGTTGCCTTCAAAACTGATGACGTTGATCGTCGGATATTCGACCACCGTGATCAAAAGCGTCCGTCCGCGCGGCTCCAGATCGACCTGTTCGAACAAACCGCTGTTGACGATGTTCTGATAAGCAGTGTTCAGACCGGCCTGAGTCACCTCTTTGCCCGCAGCGATTCCTGCGTAACTGAGGATCGTCGCGTCATCGACACGCTGATTTCCCTCGATATCGAAGGAGTTGAAATTATAGGTCTGCGCCTGGGCTGGCGTTAACGCCGCCGCACAAACCATTGTAATCATGGTAAAAAATGCAACAAAAAATTGCCGCAAGCCAATTGCGCGACCCCGGAAGGTCGCGGTCTCACCGCCGCTTGTGATGGTCATCGGTTTATCCCGTGCAGACACCATTATTTGTCCCCTGACTAACGGGTCGAGGGGGGCTTGTCAAAAGCCATGGGGCAAAAACGAAACACGCCGCCCGGTGGGCGGCGTGTTTAGCGAAATTCAGCTTATTCACTGGTCAGAGAAGCGACCCAATGAACGCACCGCCAGTCAGCGCAGCAAAGATTGCAGCGAAATAGAAAAGGCGATCCCAGTTCAGGTTCACAAGAACCGAAAGGCCGCGATATCCGGTAGCGATCGTATGCATGGCTTTGCCCTCCTCGGATGGCAATCATTTGACTGTCGTGTCCGAAAATTAATGGGCAAATAAGGCGGCAATGCGGCGAGAACGCGAAAGCTTAGGGGCAAAACAAGTCGTTGGTAAGGGCGAACACCATCATGCCCAACAGAAAGGTTAACCCCAAAGTCATCAGGAATTTCAACACCTTGTCACTGGGAGGCCGGCCTGTAACCGCCTCATAGACGTGAAACACCAGATGCCCGCCATCCAGAACCGGAATCGGGAACAGGTTCAGCAGGCCCACAGCGGTCGACAGAACCGCGATGAACCAGATAAAGCTGGACACCCCCTGGCTGGCCGCCGCGCCCGAGGTCTGGGCAATGCCCAGCGGGCCGCGCAGATTGCACGAGCTGATCGCCCCGGTCACCATATGATACAGGCCGGAAATGCTGGATTTGACGATGAACACGGTCTGATCCATGCCATAGCCCAAGGCGGTGCCGATGCCCGGCGTGCGGGTCTGCGGGGTAAAGAACAGCCCGCCCGTCATGCCGATCAGCCAGCGGGTTTCAAAGCCGCCATCCTCGGTCGGCAGATCGACCCGGCGCGGCGCCAGCGTCACGTCGAACTGGCGGCCCTCGCGCCAGATCGTCAGCGTCATTTCGGCGCCATCCGAGCTGGTGACGATCTCTTGCAACTGGTTAAAGGCGGCGATGGCCTGACCATCGACGGCCAGAATGACATCGCCCTTCTCAAGCCCGGCATCCATCGCAGCCGAGCCCGGCTGAAGCGCCCGCACCAGCGGCGGGAACGGATACGGCCCCGGCACCGATTGTTCGGACCCGTCGCGGATCACCGTATAAGGCAGCGGCGCGGTCACTGGCAGATCGGTCAGCGCCTCGTAAAACGCGGTGTAATCCGGGGTCGCGCGGCCATCCAGCGCCAGCAATTGGTCACCGGGCAGCAGACTGCCGGCACTGACCGGCAGCGGTTGCATGGTGGCAATGGTCGGCGGCTCGACCGCCTCGCCATCAATCAGGATCACGGCGGAAAACACAAAAATCGACAGGGCAAAGTTAAAGATCGGACCCGCCGCCACCGTCGCCGCCCGCGCCCAAAGCGGCGCGCCATGCATCGTGTGGCGCAGGGTCGCGGCGTCCATGTCAGCCAGCACATCGCTGGCCTTGTCGCTGGCCACCCCGGCATCGCCAAGGAATTTCACATAGCCCCCGAACGGCAGCGCCGCCAATTGCCATTGCGTGCCCCACTTATCGCGGCGCGACAGCAGAACCGGGCCAAAACCCAACGAGAACACTTCGGCATGAATGCCCGACAGGCGTCCGACGATATAATGACCGTATTCGTGAATGGTCACGATGATGCTGAGCGCCAGCACAAACGCGGCAAGCGTATAGATGATGTTCCCGAAGGACGGAATCTGACCTAAAATGTCCACGCAATAAACCTTTACTGCTCGTTTCTCTTCAGACCTTCAGCCGCATAGTGACGCGCGGTCTGGTCCAGTTGCAATACATTCTCAAGTGAAATCGGGGCGTCAATAAGGCCCGATTGGCCCGAAACCCGGTCCAGAACATGTTCGACGATCCCGGCCATTTCCAGAAACCCGGCCTCGCCCGCGATAAAGGCGTCCAGCGCGCGTTCCTTGGCGGCGTTGAACACCGCCCCGGCCAATCCGCCCATCGCCATGACCTCATAGGCCAGCCGCAGCGCCGGATAGCGCGCCGGGTCGGGGGCGCGGAAATTCAGCTGACCGATCCCGGCCAGATCCAGCCGCGCCACCGGCAGTTCGGCGCGTTCGGGCCAGTTCAGCGCATAGCCGATGGCGTGGCGCATATCGGCGGCGCCCAGATGCGCCATCAGCGCCCCGTCGCGGAACCCGACCAGCGCATGAACCAAGGATTCCGGGTGAACCAGAACCTCGATCTGATCGGGTCGAACGCCGAAGAATTCTTTGACCTCAATGACTTCCAGCGCCTTGTTAAACATCGACGCGCTGTCGATCGTGATCCGCTGGCCCATGTCCCAATTCGGATGCGTCGCCGCCTGCGCCGGCGTGGCCGAGGCCAGATCCTGAACCGGCCAATCGCGGAACGCCCCGCCCGAGGCGGTGATGATGATCCGTTCGACCGCCGCGATGTCTTCGCCCACCAGCCCCTGAAAAATCGCCGAATGCTCGCTGTCCACCGGCAGGATCGTCGCGCCATGGGCGCGCGCGGTCTGCATCAGCAGCGGCCCGGCGGTGACAAGGCTTTCCTTGTTGGCCAGCGCCAATGTCGTGCCATGTTCCAGCGCCCGCAGCCCCGGTTTCAGGCCCGCCGCCCCAACGATGGCGGACATAATCCAGTCCGCAGGCCGGGTCGCGGCCTGTTCAACCGCCGACTCGCCCGCCGCGACCTCGATCCCGGTGCCCGCTAGCGCGTCGCGCAGGTCGGCATAACAATCGTCGAATGCCGTCACCGCCAGATCGGCGCGCAGACGTTTGGCCTGTTCCGCCAGCCGCGCCACATTGCGGCCGCCGGTCAGGGCGACGATGTCATAGGTCTCAGCCCCCCCTGCCCGGTCGATCAGATCAATGGTGTTTTCGCCGATCGAGCCGGTTGAGCCGAAAATCGTGATGCGCCGCATGAGGGTCAGAACCTCACTTCGGGGATGACGACGAATTGCGACACGATCAGCATGACCAGCGCCGCCCCCAGCAGCCCGTCGAACCGGTCGAACAAACCGCCATGGCCGGGGATCAGCGCCGAGCTGTCCTTGACACCCATCCGCCGCTTGACCGCGCTTTCGGCAATATCACCCATCTGGCTGGCCAGCGACAGCGCCGCCGAGATCACCGGCAGCGTCAGCCCGGCATTGGTGAATTGCAGGAACGCCACACCCACCAGCGCCGCCGCGATCCAGCCCGCGATGGTGCCGGACCATGTTTTCTTGGGGCTGATCGCGGGCCAGAATTTCGGGCCGCCGATCATCCGCCCGGCGAAATAGCCGAAAATATCAGTGGCGATCACCACCAGCACCAGCCAGATCAGCCAAACCATGCCGTAATTGTCGCGGAACATCGACAATCCATATCCGGCCAGCAGGATCACCACTGCATAGGCGGCGAAAATCATCCGGTTCTGTTTCAACAGCGACACGCCGACCAGCGCCGGGGCCACCAGCAGCGGCAGCACGTAAACTCCGGGCAAGGCCCGCGCCAGCAACACCGCCGCGCCGCCCAACAGCGCCAGTTGCACCGCGGCCGCGCGGGCGTCGGGATTGGTCATCCGCGACAATTCCCACAGCATCAGCCCGCTGACCAACGCTGCCAGCGCCGCAAACCACGGGCCACCGGCCCAGATCAGCGCCACACCAGCCACGGCCATCAACAGCCCCGAGGTCAGCCGAGTCTTCAGATCCTCCCAGCGCGCCGAGGCCATCAGGATTGCACCCCGCCATAGCGCCGTTCGCGTCCGGCATAGCGGCCGACGATCTCGGCAAAGTTTTCCTTGGTGAAATCGGGCCACAGGATCGGGGTGAATTCATATTCGGCATAGGCGGATTGCCACAGCAGAAAGTTGCTGATCCGCGCTTCGCCGCTGGTGCGGATCACCAGATCGGGATCGGGCAGCACGCAGGTATCAAGGAACCGCGCCAGCGTTTCAGCATCGACATCCTCGGGGTCCAGCCGCCCGGCGGCGACCTCGCGGGCAAGGCGTTTGGTGGCGCGGGCCACCTCATCGCGGCCGCCGTAATTGATCGCCACGGTCAGGTGAACCAGATCATTGCCCGCGGTCAGTTCCTCAAGTTCGTTCATCAGCGCCACCAGCTTCGGCTCAAGCCGGTCGCGGTCACCGATGAACCGCACGCGCACGCCCTGGGCAAGCAAAGCCTGCGCCTCTTTGGTGATATAGCGCCGGAACAGCGTCATCAGGCCGGTGACTTCGGCTTGCGTGCGCTTCCAGTTCTCGGTCGAGAAAGCAAAGATCGTCAGATAGCGAATGCCCAGATCCGGACAGGCCGCGACGATCTCGCGAACCCGGGCGGCGCCGGCACGATGGCCGAACAGCCGTGGCTGACCGCGATTTTGCGCCCAACGCCCGTTGCCATCCATGATGATGGCGACGTGGTCGGGTCCGCCGTCTGAACCGTTAGATTCCGCCAAGCGCGGCCCCCTGTCTGTGTGCTGCGCGGCCGTCATACGGGCATCAGACCTGCATGATTTCCTGCTGCTTGTGTTCCAGCGCCTTGTCGACACGCGCAATCGCGGCATTGGTCAATTCCTGCACTTCGTCGGACCAGATCTTGTTGTCGTCCTCGCTCATGCCGGCGGCCTTGGCTTTCTTCAGCTGGTCCATGCCATCGCGGCGCACATTGCGGATGGCGACACGGGCGTGTTCGGCATATTGCGCGGCGACCTTGGTCAGCTCGCGGCGGCGTTCTTCGTTCAGTTCGGGGATCGGCAGCATGATGATGGTGCCGTTGGTCTGAGGGTTGATGCCCAGACCCGATTCCATGATCGCCTTTTCCACCTTGTTGACCAGCGACTTGTCCCAGACGTTGATCGTGACCATGCGCGGCTCGGGCACGTTGACGGTGCCGACCTGGTTGATCGGGGTCAGCGACCCATAGGCGTCCACCATCACCGGCTCGACCATCGAGGCCGAGGCCCGGCCGGTGCGCAGCGATGCGAATTCCGTGCGCAGCGCCGCAAGGGCGCCGTCCATGCGGCGGTTCAGATCGTCCAGATCAATCGAAAGGTCTTCTTCAGACATGCCCTTACCCTTTTATTGTCTTGGCGGCATTTGGCCCTGTTGCCGATGCTATAGCCTTATCCGTGCACGATTGTATAGGTGCCTTCCCCGGCCAGAATACCACGGAAGCCGCCGGGCTCGTCCAGCGAGAACACGATGATCGGCAGATTGTTATCGCGGGCCAGCGCGATCGCCGAGGCATCCATGACCCCCAGATGTTTTTGCAGCACATCGTCATAGGTGATGTCGTCATAGCGGACGGCATCGTCGAATTTCACCGGGTCCTTGTCATAGACACCATCGACCTTGGTGCCCTTGAAGATCGCCTCGCAGGCCATTTCATTGGCGCGCAGGGTCGCGGCGGTATCGGTGGTGAAATAAGGGTTGCCGGTGCCGGCGGCAAAGATGCAGACGCGTTTTTTCTCAAGATGGCGCACGGCGCGGCGGCGGATATAGGGCTCGGCCACCTCGTCCATGCGAATGGCGCTGATGACGCGGGTATGCACGCTGATGCCTTCCAGCGCCGACTGGACCGCCAGCGCGTTCATCACCGTTGCCAGCATCCCCATGTAGTCGGCGGTGGTGCGCTCCATCCCCTGCGCGCTGCCCTGCAGGCCGCGGAAGATGTTGCCGCCGCCGATGACCATGCAGATCTCGACCCCCATCTCATGCACGGTTTTCACCTCTTGCGCGATGCGCTGAACGGTGGGCGGATGCAGGCCGAACCCCTGCGGCCCCATCAGGGCCTCGCCCGAGATTTTCAGCATGACACGGCTATAGGCTGGCGTCGGCTCGGCAGTGTTTCCGTCGCTCATAGTGGATATTCCTTGGGTGTTGTCTTGGCGTTTGCAGCAAAATGTCGGAAAAGCGCAAAAGGTTCAACGCATAACACGAGGTTTCCCCTGACTGATTTGCCACATATCGACCCGGACCGGCCGGTTCTGATCGCGGGGCCGACGGCCTCGGGCAAGTCGGCGCTGGCGCTTGAGATCGCCCGGCGTCAGGGCGGGGTGATCGTGAATGCCGATGCGTTACAGGTATTTGACGGCTGGCGCATCCTGACCGCGCGGCCCACGGCGCTGGACGAGGCGGCGGCACAGCACCTGCTTTATGGCCATGTCGCCTATGATGCCGAGTATTCGGTCGGCCATTGGCTGCGCGACGTTGCGCCGCTGTTGGGCGGGCCGGACCGGCCGATCATTGTCGGTGGCACCGGGCTTTATTTCACCGCGCTGACCGAAGGTCTGGCCGAGATTCCCGCCACGCCCCCGGACATCCGGGCCGAGGCCGACCGCCGCCGCGACACTGAGGGCTTTCAGACGCTGCTGGCCGAACTCGACCCCGCCACCCGTGCGCGGGTCGATCCGCTGAACCCGATGCGGGTGCAGCGCGCGTGGGAGGTGCTGCGCGCCACCGGTCGCGGGCTGGCCGATTGGCAGGACGACACGCCGCCGCCGCTGGTGCCGCTGGCCAAGGCGCAACCGCTGGTGCTGAACGCCGATCGCGATTGGCTGGCGGCGCGGATCGACCGGCGCTTCGATCTGATGATCGAAGCCGGCGCGCTGGATGAGGCCCGCGCCATGCTGCCGCTGTGGAACCCGGCGCTTCTGTCCTCCAAGGCCATCGGCGCCCCAGAGCTGATCGCGCATCTGCGCGGCGAAATGCCGCTTGAGGCCGCGATTGCCGCCGCCAAGATCGCCAGCCGCCAATACGCCAAACGCCAGCGCACATGGTTCCGCGCCCGGATGCGTGATTGGCAGCCAATTGATTGCGATTAGACACGCTTGGGCAAAACTCGGTTTTTGCTGAATATTTTGTTTGATTCGGCCCGAATCGCCCCCTAGGGTTGACCCAAATCAGCCTTGGAAAAGACCCCTGCCATGCCCGGAACAGACCTGCGTATCATCCCGCTGCCCACGCTTTTCAAAGGCGGAAAATGGCGGGTCGAAGCGATGCGCAGCTATAGCGTCGATCAACTGATCTGGGTCACGCGCGGTCAGGGCCGCCTGACGGTTGGCGGTGTCACTCGCGGCTTTGGGGCGCATAATGCGGTGTTCATTCCGGCCCATACCACCCATAGTTTCGAAGCCGCCGCAGGTGTGTTCGGCATGGCGGTTTTCCTGCCCGCCGATCTGGGGCTGAACCTGCCGTCGACCCCCTGCCATCTGCGGATCCGCGAGGCGCAGGATCAGAACGAATTGTCGATCGTTCTGGACAATCTTCTGCGCGAGGCCGAATCTGATCGCCCTGCCCGACAGACCGCGATGCAGAATCACGCCGGGCTTTTGGCGGTCTGGCTGGAACGCCAGCGCATGGAGCACGAGGATTCTCTGGCCCCGACCACCGCCGCCCGCCGTCTGGTGCGCCGCTATGCCGAACTGGTCGAGCGCGATTTTCACAGCCCGGCCTCGGTGTCGGACTATGCCGGGCAACTGGGCGTCACCTCGACCCATCTGACGCGGGTGTGCAAACAGACTTGCGGCAAGACCGCGTCGCAATTTCTGGCCGACCGCAAGATCGCCGAGGCGCGGCGGCTGCTGGCCGATACCGGCCTGCCGGTGAAGCAGATCGCCAAGGGGTTGGGCTTTAATTCGCCGGCCTATTTCACCCGCGCGTTCCAAGGCCATACCGGCGCGACGCCGTTGGGATTTCGGAAATCGGTCGTCTAGACCGGCGCGGGCTTAGCTGCCCCAGATCGCTTTGACGTA
Organism: Actibacterium sp.; assembly: GCF_041584535.1. Lineage (GTDB taxonomy): Bacteria > Pseudomonadota > Alphaproteobacteria > Rhodobacterales > Rhodobacteraceae > Actibacterium_D. The sequence continues at coordinate 8,809 of NZ_JBFHDW010000068.1, forward strand.
ATTGCGGGTCTCTTTATAGGGCGGCACGCCGCCGTGCTTTTCCACCGCTTTCGGCCCGGCGTTATACGCCGCCAGCGCCAGACGCCAGCTTCCGAACGCGTCATATTGTTCGCGCAGATAACGGGCGCCGCCTTCAAGGTTTTGCTGCGGGTCATGCGGATTGACGCCCAGCACCCGCGCGGTCTCCGGCATCAACTGCGCCAGACCGATCGCGCCCTTGTGGCTTTTGGCCGTGGGGTTCCAGCCGCTTTCCTGCTGAACCAGCCGCAGGAACAGATCCTCGGGCACACCATAGCGGCGGGCGGCGGCGCGGGCGGGTTGGAAATACGGGCTGTCGAACCGGCCGTAATAAGGCATCGTGCCATAGTCGGACGGGGTGATCACCGGCGCCGGTTGCAACCGCACCGAATTGGCATATTGCGTCGCGGCGCGGGTATCCAGAACCTTGGTCTGCGAGCGAAACAGCGCCGCCCGAGATTTCCCGGCGGCCAAGGTTTCAGCCGCAGCCGACCCGGCTGCAAGCGCGACGATACAACAAACCACTACTGGACGGCCCAATCGGGTCATACCCTGCCCCACTCGTTTCTAAGCAGGCGCACTATACTAATTTTTCGGAAAATCGCCAGTCCTCAGTCGGATCTGCGGCGCTGCGCCACAGAATCGGCAGGATTTCACCTGCTCTGGCCGTTGTTGTCGCCGATCAGCGATTGCGACATCAGGTCTTCCAGCAGCAGGCTGATCAGCGGCCCGCGCCCGGTCACGCCCGCCTTGCGATAGATCGCGTTCAACTGGGTTTTCACCGTGCCTTCGCGGGTGCCGCGCAATTCGGCGATTTCGGGGATGGCAAAGCCTTTCATGGTAAAGGCCGCGACATCGGCCTCGGCGGCGGTCAGGCCCCAGTTGCGGAAATAGCTTTCCATCAGGTCATGCAGCGCGCCCGAAGCGATGGACAGACCGCGCTCGGCCCGGGCATGGCGGCGCATCAGTTGCGCCAGCACCTGACTTTGCACCACAACCCCGATGCTGAGCGCGAAAGCACCGATCATCTCGACCATCTGGTGAAAATCGCCAAACACTTTGCCGTTCAGCTCCTGATAGTCCTTGATGATGTCATGCAGAAAAATCGCCGCGCACAGCGCCTGCACGAAGATCACCGCCGCCAGAACATAGCCCTGGCGCGGGATCGGAGGTTGTGGGGGCGTTGGCCGTGATGTCACTGGACTGTCCTGTCATTCGGAATGTCCTTATAGCCGGAGACCATCGCGCGGGGAAGGTTCACTCCAGTGCGGCGGCTTTCAAAGATCACCGCTGCGACATGGACCGCGACCGAGATCGTCAGCCAGACCACAAGACCCTCGTGCAGTTCCTCGAACATGTCCGAGCCCCAGAACATCCGCGTGGTCATCATCCAGCCGGTGACCCCGATCGCCGCCACGGTCGCCAGCAGGTTATAGATCATCAGCGCCCCCAGGGGCGTATGCCCCAGATGCACGCCCTCGCGGCCGGTGGCCATATCCGCCACCTGCCCCA
>NZ_JBFHDW010000069.1:0-10324 GCF_041584535.1 Actibacterium sp.
CACCGCCGGATGCCTTGGCCGAGGGCGGTTATGGCTGGGCGCTGATCTTACAACTCAGCGAGGGCATACAATATTGCCGAAAGGCCCGAACCAACTGTATGCGGCTGCGGCTGCGCTTGCGTCCGCCGAAAGTTCCGGTGCGGCACGGGCGTTAATCCCCGGTTGGAAAGCGTCACATTCGAATTTAACCTGCCCCCGTCAAGGGGAGGACAAAATGCGCGATTTCCATTTGCCGGGGCGATCCCCGGTCTTTGCCAGTAACGGCCTGTGTGCGACCTCGCATCCGCTGGCGGCCAAGGTCGCGATCCAGATGCTTGAGGCTGGCGGCAATGCCGTTGATGCCGCGATTGCCGGGGCCGTCCTGTTGGGGTTATGCGAACCGGCGATGACCGGGCTGGGCGGCGATTGCTTTGTGCTGCTGTCCCCGCCCGATAGCGACGATATCGTTGCCCTGAACGGGTCCGGCCGCGCGCCCAAGGCCCTGTCTGCCGAGGTTCTGCGCCAATCGGGCCTGAGCGTGATGCCGCCGCGCGCCGCTTCGGCCGTCACCGTGCCGGGGGCGGTCGATGCGTTCTGCACGCTGAGCAGGGACTGGGGCAAGCTGGGCTTGAAAACCTGTCTGGCCCCGTCGATCCATTATGCCGAGGCCGGTGTGCCGGTGGCGCCGCGCGTCGCGTTTGACTGGCAAGAGAACGCGCATTTGCTGCAGGGCGACGGGCGGCGGTTTTACCTGTTGAACGACGCACCGCTGACCGCTGGCCAGATCTTTCGCGCCCCCACGCAGGCCGAGGTGCTGCGCCGCATCGCCACCGACGGACGCGCCGGGTTCTACGAGGGCGAAGTCGCCGAAGACATGGTCGATTCCCTTGTGGCGCTGGGGGGCGTTCACACGCTGGACGATTTCGCCGCGACCGCCTGCACCTATACCACCCCGATCAGCGGCACCTATCACGGCGTCGATCTGGTCGAGCATCCGCCCAACGGTCAGGGCGCAACGGCGATCCTGCTGGCGAATATCCTGTCCCATTTCGATCTGCCCGGCCTTGCCCCCTTTGGTGCCGAGCGCGCGCATCTTGAGGCCGAGGCCGCCAAGCTGGCTTATGACACCCGCAACCGCGTGATCGCCGATGCTGATTACATCACCCGGCTGGATCACATGCTGTCGCCCGATACGGCGGCGCGGCTGGCGGCGTTGATTGACCCGAACCGGGCGATGGACAGCGCCACCAAGCTAAGCGAGACCGTGCATAAGGACACGATCTATATCACTGTGGTCGACAAGGATCGCATGGCGGTGTCGCTGATCTATTCGATCTTCAACAGTTTTGGCTCGGGTCTGGCCTCGGCCAAATTCGGCATCAACTTCCAGAACCGCGGCGCGGGTTTCACCCTTGAGGCCGGACACCCGAACGAGGCGGGCGGCGGCAAGCGGCCGATGCATACGATCATTCCCGGCATGATCCGCCGCGATGGCCGGGTGGAAATGCCGTTCGGGGTGATGGGCGGCGCGTATCAGGCCAACGGCCATGCGCGGTTCCTGACCAATGTCGTCGATTACGGCCTTGGCCCGCAGGCGGCAATCGACGCGCCGCGCTGTTTCGCGGATGCCGGGCAGATGCAGGTCGAACGCGGCTATGGCGATGACGTGCGTGCGGCGTTGGCCGACAAGGGCCACCGGATCGTCACGCCCAGCGCCCCGATCGGCGGCGCGCAGGCGATTTTCATCGACCACGAAATGGGCGTGCTGCAAGGCGGGTCGGACCCGCGCAAGGATGGGTGTGCGTTGGGATACTGACCCGGCTTAGTTCAGCTGGAACTGAAGCGGATAATGCCCGTCCTCGAATTCGCCGAACAGGTCGGGCAGATCGGGGTGGCTGACGGGTTCGCCAGTGTCGTCGGGCAGAAGGTTCTGTTCCGACACATAGGCGACGTAATAGCTTTGGTCGTTTTCGGCCAGCAGGTGATAGAACGGCTGATCTTTCGAGGGGCGGCTGTCCTCGGGGATGGCATCATACCATTCTTCGGTGTTCGAAAACATCGCATCGACGTCAAAGACCACACCCCTAAAGGGGTGTTTCCGATGACGGACCACCTGGCCAAGATGATATTTCGCCTGCGACTTAAGCATTGCGTTGTAACCCCCAACCTCAGTTAGTAATCCTGACAGGGGTGTCTTGTCCATGCGGGCGCGCCCTGAATCAGGGAAACAGATTGTGAACCTCGTCCTTACAGTGCTTGAAATCGTGGCGCCGGTGTTCCTGCTGGCGGCGGTCGGTTTCGGTTGGGTCAAGATGGGGTTTGAATACCGGGTCGAGTTCGTCACCCGTCTGGCAATGACCCTTTCGGTGCCCTGTCTGATCTTTGTTGCTCTGATGAAAACCGACATCGACCCGCAGGCCCTGACCACCTTGTCGCTGGCTTCGGCTGCGGCTTACGGTGCGGTGACGGCGGTGTTCTTTCTGGGGCTGCGTCTGGCCGGTCTCGACATCCGCACCTATCTGGCGCCGCTGATCTTTGGCAACACCGGCAACATGGGCCTGCCTTTGGCGATTTTCGCCTTTGGCAACAGCGGCTTGGGTTATGCGGTCGTGGTGTTTGCCGTGATGGCGATCTATTCGTTTACCTTTGGCATCTGGCTGGTGTCGGGCGGCGGATCGCCGTTGAAAGTCATCAAGGAACCCTTGGTTGCGGGCACGGTTCTGGGCGGGATTTTCCTGTGGCAGGGCTGGGAAACGCCCAAGTTTCTGACCAACGCGCTGGAACTGATCGGGCAGATGGCGATCCCGGTGATGCTGATCACGCTGGGCGTCGCGGTGGCGCGGTTGCGGCCCGGCAAGCTGGGTCAGGCGCTGGTTTTGTCGTCGTTCAAGATCGGCACCTGCGTCGCGATCGCGGCGGTAATCGGCCGCGCATTCGGCCTGGCGCCCGAGCCATTCGCAGTGCTGGTGGTGCAGGTTTCGACCCCTGTCGCGGTCACCTCGTATCTGCTGGCCGAGAAATACGGCGCCGATTCGGATGCCGTTGCCGGCCTTGTCGTGGTCTCGACCCTGTTGTCTGTTGCAACTATTCCGCTGACTCTGGCTTTTTTGCTCTGAGGCTTTGGCGCGGATTTGCCCGCCGCCGCGATTTCCCCTATCCTTGCCACAAAACAAATCAAAATAAGCGAGAGGCAGATGAGCAGATTCTTTCGCGCGACGGTTATCCTGTGCCTGCTGGCTTTGGCTGGCTGTGGCGGCGGCGATTCCCCTCCGCGCAATCTCGACAATGCGTGCAGCATCGTCAGTCAGCGGCCGAATTACATGAAGGCCATGAACAAGACCCAGCGGCGCTGGGGCGTGCCAATTAACGTGCAGATGGCGACGATCTATCAGGAAAGCAAATTCGACAGCGATGCCCGCACCCCGCATAAATACCTGCTGGGCGTGATCCCGATGGGGCGGCAAAGCTCGGCCTATGGCTATAGTCAGGCGCTGGATGCGACTTGGGACGAATACCGCCGCTCGACCCGCAACATGGGCGCGCGCCGGGACAATATCGCCGATTCAACCGACTTTATCGGCTGGTATATGAACCAGTCCCAAGAAAAGCTGGGGATTTCCCTGAACGATGCCCGCAATCAATATCTGGCCTATCACGAGGGCCAGACCGGGTTCGCGCGTGGCACCTATAAGGGCAAATCGTGGCTGATCGACGTGGCCAACTCGGTCGCGGCGCGGTCCGAGACCTATCGCTATCAGTTGCAAAGCTGTCGCTAGTTGCGGCCGATCCGGGCTTCGGCTTCGGCGGTGATATTGAACAGGCGCGGCGACAACTCGCCGCCCAGTTCCATCTGCTCCAGAATGACCGTGGTTTCGCCGCCGGCGCCATCGGTGATGACCCATTGCCGCAATTGCACCGGGTCATCGGTGAACACCAGCCGGATCATGCCGTATTCCGGGTTCTCGGGATCCTGCGCCAGAACGCTGGTGGTGGTGTCGTCGCTGACATGACCGACCACCATATCGGCGCGGGTCAGATCGACGCGCGGCTCAAGGATCAGGTTCAGCGGCGTGCGCTTCAGCGGATATTGCTCGGGCGGCTGATTGGTTTTCGGATCAAAGATCGCCACCTGACCGCCACCTGCCATCACCAGCGCCGCTTGCGGAGGATCATATTCGAACCGCATCCGCCCCGGCCGCTGGATATACCGCGTGCCGGTGGCGACCGAGCCATCGTCGCTGATCTGGGTGAACCGGGCCTCGGCATTGGTGAAGCCGTTGAAATAATCGGAAATCCGCGCCAGCGGGATCGGATCGGCCCGAACGGGCAGAACCGCAAGCGAGGCCGCAAGGGCCAGAGAGGCGATATGATACAGTTTCATAGCGCCAATCTAGGGCCTGACATGCGGCATTGCACCTGTCGTTTTCTCACGTTCTGGCGAGGGGCGCGTTATTGCTCGGGCACCAGAATTTCGCGCTTGCCGACATGGTTCGCGGCGCTGACAACGCCTTGGTCTTCCATCTGTTCGACCAGACGCGCGGCCTTGTTATAGCCGATCGCCAGTTTGCGCTGGATATACGAGGTCGAGCATTTCCGATCCTTCAGAACGATCGCCACCGCAGTGTCATAGAGGGCGTCTTCCATATCGGTATTGCCACCCAGACCCAGCACCAGATCAATGTCGCTTTCGCGGTCCTCATCCGGGCCTTCGGTGACGCCGCTCATGTAATCCGGCGGGCCGAATGCCTTAAGGTAAGTGACGATTTCCTCGACCTCTTCATCACTGACAAACGGGCCGTGCACGCGGGTGATCTTGGCGCCACCAGCCATATACAGCATGTCACCCATGCCCAGCAGTTGCTCGGCACCCTGCTCACCCAGAATGGTGCGGCTGTCGATCTTGCTGGTGACCTGGAACGAAATCCGGGTCGGGAAGTTGGCCTTGATCGTGCCGGTAATCACATCGACCGACGGGCGTTGCGTGGCCATGATCAGGTGAATACCCGACGCCCGCGCCATCTGTGCAAGCCGCTGAATGCAGGCTTCGATTTCCTTGCCGGCGACCATCATCAGGTCGGCCATCTCGTCGACGATCACCACGATATAGGGCAGTGCCTCGGGCTGGAATTGTTCGGTCTCGAAGATCGGCTCGCCGGTATCGTCGTCAAAGCCGGTCTGAACCGTGCGCTTGAACATCTCGCCCTTGGCCAGCGCGTCGCGCACCCGGCCGTTAAATCCTTCGATGTTGCGGACGCCCATTTTCGACATCTTGCGATACCGTTCTTCCATCTCGCCCACGACCCATTTCAAGGCGACAACCGCCTTTTTCGGGTCAGTCACAACCGGCGACAAAAGGTGCGGAATGCCATCATAGACGGAAAGTTCCAGCATCTTGGGGTCGATCATGATCAGGCGGCATTCCTCGGGCGTCAGCTTGTAAAGCAAGCTGAGGATCATGGTGTTGATCGCCACCGATTTACCCGAGCCGGTGGTCCCGGCGATCAGCAGGTGAGGCATCTTGGCAAGGTTGGCCACGACCGGATCGCCGCCGATATCCTTGCCCAGCGCCAGCGGCAGCCGCATGTTGCTGTCGCCGAAATCGCGGGCCGACAGGATTTCACGCAGCACCACTTTTTCGCGGTTGACGTTCGGCAATTCGATCCCGATCACACTGCGGCCGGGCACGGTGCTGACGCGGGCCGACAGGGCGGACATGCTGCGGGCGATGTCATCGGCCAGACCGATGACGCGGCTGGCTTTCAGGCCCGGCGCCGGTTCCAGTTCATACATGGTCACGACCGGGCCGGGGCGAACGCTGACGATCTCGCCCTTGACGCCATAATCGTCCAGCACGTTTTCCAGCATCCGCGCGTTTTCCTCCAGCGCCTCATCCGACAGGTGATGGCGCTCGATATGCACGGGGCTGGTCAGCAGGCTAAGCGGCGGATGCTCGTAAGCGGCGGCCTGTTCGTCGAATTGCAGGGCCGGCTGGGCCTCTTCCTGAGCGCGGCGCGACGGCTGGACCAGCTTTTTCACCGGATGTTGCACGACCTTGCGCGGGGTCGAGACCGGCAGATCATAGCTGGTCATGGCTTCGGGTTCGTCGAACAGCGGATCGAACGCATCGACATCAAAGACGTCGATTTCATCCTCGGGTTCCAGAACCAAAGGCTGCGGCGGCGGGGTCATACGCGGGGTTTCACGGGCCAACAGCGGGTCGGGTGCGCCACGGCGGCGGGCAATCGCGGCGCTGACGGCGGTGTTCACCACCGGCGGCTCGCGGCGCTCAGCAACCAGTTGCGGTTCGCTGCGCTCGACCGGGGCCTGACGCACGCGCGACCGGATCACGTCAGCGATGCGGGCCTTGATCCGGTCCTCGCTGATCGGATCGCCGTTGTATTCGGGCGAAATCGGTTCGATCAGTTCCGGTTCGGGATCGGGCTGGCGTTTCATCAGGGTCGGCATCCGGCCCAGCAGCCCGGCTTTGACCGGCGCAGGCGCGGTGGGGGCGGCGGCAGCGGCCACGGCGCGGTGAACGATCGGCTCGTTATGCGGCGCGGCCTCGGCCATGCGGCGGGCCTGATTGCGGGCCTGCATCAGGCGGGCACCCTGAACCGCACCGCTGGCGCCACGCCCCAGCAGGGTCATCAGCTGCGCATAGGTCACCACAAGCCCAAGGATCAGGAACCGCAGCAGGGCGCGCAGCTCGGACCGATCAAAGCCCAGCACGAAAAATCCAAAGCCGATCAGCACGGCAAACGCCCCGACCGCCATCAGTTTCAGACCAAAGGCGGCAGTCACGGGAACGATGTTCAGAATAGCGCCCAGCACGGTGTCGCCAAACAGGCCGCCCATGCCGAATTCATGGGTCCAGCCCGCAGCAGGCGTCAGGGTCGCGGCATAGATCGCCGCCAGCGCGATGGCGATCGGCGCAAAGACCACCCGGCCCAGCGCCCGGTCTTCGCCCCGGTGCAGCACGAACCGCATGCCCCAGCCAATCGGCACGACGGCAATGCCCCACGCGCCCAAACCGACAATCACATGCAAGGGCGAGGCCACCGATGCCCCGAACCGGCCCAACAGGTTGGACGCCGGCTCATCGGTCGCAGACAGCCACGACGGGTCTTCGGGCACATAGGATGCCAACAGCATCGCCACCATGACCCCCAGCGCAATCAATCCCAGACCCAGCAATTCCTTGCCGCGTCGTTCAATCGCCGCCTGCATGTTGGAATCGAACAGGGGATCGCGTTGTTTGATCTGATACGAAGCCATACCTAACCCTTACCTGTAGAGACAGTCGCGAAGCCGGATAAGCCCACGCTGCATTTCTGTGATTGGGGCCACCAAAGCGACCCGAATGAACCCCTTGCCGGGGTTTTGGCCATCGACCTCGCGCGCCAGATAGGCGCCGGGCAGAACCCGCACACCTGTCTCCAGCCACAGCTTCATCGCGGCATCTTCGCTGTCTTCGACCGGCAACCACAGGAAAAACCCGGCCTGCGGCGCGGCATAGCCGGGCACGCCGTCGAAAATCTGATCGGCCAGCGTAAATTTCTCGCGGTAAAGACGGCGGTTTTCTTCGACATGGGCCTCGTCGGCCCAGACCCGTTCGGCCACCCGTTGCAGCGGCAGCGGCAGCGGTGCCCCGGCATAGGCGCGCAGGCGCTTGATCCGGGCGATGTCATCGGCGCCGCCCGCCACAAACCCCGAGCGCAGCCCCGGCAGGTTCGAGCGTTTCGACAGCGAATGGAAAATCACCACGCGATTGGGATCGGCCCCCATCTCGCGCGCGACCTGCATCGCACCAACCGGTGCGGTGTCGCGGTAGATCTCGGAATAGCATTCGTCGGCAAAGACGCGGAAATCGTGTTTCTCGGCCAGCGCGATCAGGGTCTCCCAATAGGCGCGGTCGGCGATGGCGCCCTGCGGATTGGTGGGCGAACACAGATAGGCAATCGCGGTGCGGTCCAGAACATCAGCGGGCAGCGACGCATAGTCAGGCAGAAAGCCATTGCCGGGATCGGCCGAGACAAAGACGGGTTCGGCCCCGACAGCGGCGGCGGCCACGGCATAGACCTGATAGAACGGGTTCGGGGTCAGGACGACCGGCTGCTTGCCATTCTTGGTCTCGTTGCACAGCGCCAGCGCCGCGTTGAACAGACCTTCACGGGTGCCGTTCAGCGCCATGATCTGAGTCGCCGGATCCACCGTCACGCCATAGCGCCGGTTCAGCCACGCAACGATCGACGCGCACAGTTCGGGCGATCCGTCGTTCGGGGGATAGCTGCCAAAGCCCGCGATATTTTCTGCGATGATGTCCGCGACCCAATCGGGAAAGGCATGTTTGGGTTCGCCGATGGTCATATGCATGACCTCACCGCCCGGCTCATACGAGTCGAGAAGGCTCCGCAAACGCGGAAATGCGTATTCTGGCAGGTTCGAAAACCGCTCGGGATAGGCCATTTCGCCCAACTATGTCTGCCTCATTCATCGGGGTCGTAACGCCCCGTTTGCAAATCAGGATACATTCAAGCGGCGGATTGGTCCAGAAAAAGCCCGCGAATTGCGGCAGTTGGTGGAAAAATAGTCCGGCTCAGGCCAAAGCCGCCTCGGCCGCTGCCCCGATCCTGAGCAGGCGCTCTTCTGCCATCGGCGGCGCCATGAAACTGATCCCGGTCGATGGAACCCCGGTCGGCAGAGTCAGACAGGCGCAATCCATCAGGTTGCCGATGCGGGTGTTGCGCAGCGCCAGCAGATTTTCGGCCACGTAATACTCGGGATCGGTCATCAACCGATCAGCGTTCGGCGGCAGAATCGGCGAGGTCGGCACCAGCACCGCATCGAACCCGGCCACCCGCGCCGCCCATTGCGCGCGCAGGGTGTCCAGCCGGCGCCACGCCGCGACATAATCCGCGCCCGAGAACTGCCCCCCCGAGCGGAACCGTTCGCGGATCATCGGGAACATGCGGTCCGGGGCGGCCTCGATCCGGGTTTTCCATGTGCCATAGGCCTCGACCGTGAACAGGATCGCAGCCAGGTCCATCGCCTGCGCCACTTCGGGGGCTTCCAGCGTCTTTACGATCGCGCCCGCCGCCTGCAATCGCTCGACCGCGCTTTGAAAGGCGGCACGAGGGGCGCCGCGCAGCCCCTCCATCGCCACGGTTTTCAGGGTCATGAACCGCATCCCGCGCAGGCTGGCGCCGCGAAGATCAGCGGGTTTGCGGCCCTCAAGCGCCGCCAGCATCAGCGCTGCATCCTCGACCGTGCGCGTCAGCGGACCGACGGTGTCGAACCGCGCCGCCAAAGGCACAACGCCGGTCAGCGGCAACCGCCCGCTGGTGGTTTTCATCCCGACCAGATCGTTCCACGCCGCCGGGATTCGCACCGATCCGCCGGTATCCGATCCAACCGCCGCCGCCGCCAAACCATAAGCCACCGACGCCGCCCCGCCCGAAGTCGATCCGCCCGACACGGCGGATTCGTCATTCACGCAAGGCGGCGTTGCGGTGACCGGGTTCAGCCCCAGCCCGGAAAACGCCAGTTCCGACATATGGGTCTTGCCCAGACAGACCAGCCCCGCCGCTGTCGCGTTGGCCAGAACCACCGCGTCGCGCTTGGGCACCCGGCCTGATATCAGGGCCGATCCGGCCTCGGTCGCGGTGCCGGCGCTGTCAAACAGGTCTTTCCAACTGACGGGCACACCGTCCAGCAGCCCCAGACGCGCGCCATCGCGGGCGCGTTGATGGGCGGCCCCGGCCTCGGCCAAGGCACGCTCGATCGTGGTGCGGGCATAGATGCGGCGGCTATGGGGGTGATCGGCAATCGCCTGAATGAAGCGTTCGGTCAGGGCGACCGGATCAATCCTGCCCGCCCCGATTGCGCGGCCCAGATCGCCGGCGCTCATCCTCAACCAGTCCTGCGTCATATTATCGCCTCCGTTCAGAAAAACGCTAGCGTCATACTAGCGTCATAGCGGCGCATGGACAATCCCGCCCGTGGGGGCATATTGCAAAGCATGACATATGATTCCGACATCCTGATCGTAGGTGGCGGGCTGAATGGCCCGGCTTTGGCGCTGGCTCTGGCGATGGGAGGGCTAAGCGTCACAGTGATCGACGCCCTGCCGGTGTCCGCCCGCCAAGGCGACGATTTCGACGGCCGCGGCTATGCTTTGGCGCTGGCGTCACAACGGCTGTTGCGCGGCATCGGCGTCTGGGGCCGGGTCGCGGCCGAGGCGCAGCCCATTCTGGAAATCAAGGTCTCGGATGGCCGCGCTGGCGAAGGGCCGTCGCCCTTTGTGCTGGAATTCGACCACGCCGAGATCGAAGAAGGCCCGATGGGC
>NZ_JBFHDW010000070.1:0-10241 GCF_041584535.1 Actibacterium sp.
CCAGCGCCTGCATAAGCAGCATGCGCATCGCGTGAATGTCATCGGAAGCTCGCTTGAGATCGCGCTTCGTATCAGGGTCAACAATCAGCGAACCAGTATTCGCCGCCTTGGCGAGCTGATTCAGATTATTGGCGATCCGGCTTGCACCCAGACAGGCCAGAACCTCAGCCAGCAATTTTTCGTCGACCTGCGGTGCACGCCGACGCTTCCGGTAGGTTTCAGCCTCATCAGTGAAGAGCTGGGATTTGATGTAGGAGCCAAGGGGCAGGTTGCCCGCTTGGCTATCGAGCCTCGCCCGTTCCTCGAAGGTGAGGCGGATGGATAGGGGGGACTCGCGTTTTCCGTTCGGTCTTTTCGTCATGGTCTGTTCTCCAGCCCACGACCGACCGACACTGCGAGGTGCGGAAGACGACTGATCTCATGAGATCAGTCAGTTCCGTTTCTCAGGTATGTGTCGGTGATGTCGTAAGCGTTGAAGAGCAGATCAAAACGCTTGTGGTAGCGTGGATCGCGCACCTCACCGTGATTTGGCAGGTACACATTCCGGCTAAGCCTTGGATTCTCTTTGTTCGTAGCTTGCGGTAGGTTCTGCTGGTTGCGTACTCCCGCAACCAATAAAACCCCGCCCAAAAGGCGGGGTTTGGTCGTTCTAACACAATCAAAAACAACGACGCCCATATCACCGGCGGCCCTTCGATGCCAGGGATGGGCCGATAGTCGCGGCGCCCTGCTTCAGAGGCTCTCCACCGGTGCCTGTTTTGTGCAGGAGCAGCGACGGATCGTGGCAGAGGAAGACTTTTCGTGGAGTGGTTCGTCTGGCTTCACAGATCCGCTGTGTCACGAAGCGAACCGTTTTGGCCCGCTCAAAGTGATTCCAGCAGCAACGGGGCGCACTATGGGCGGTGTCGAAGAATCGATACTTGCCGCGCCATGAAAGCGGGTTGGATTGCCCGTTCGAGCGGTCGCCTTACGCCGGAGGACGCATTCATGGGCTTGCATGCGAGCGCAAACGTGGCCAAAAGATAGGCTAAGCTGAATATTTTTGCGCAAAGATTGTGCGGCGAGGGGTTTTTGAAGGGACTTCTGGCAAGAACGCTTCGTCCTGTTTGACGGCTTTAGTTTCGGGCGCATAGCTTGGTATCAGCGCCGAGCAAATGTGCTCATACGGCAAATTTCAATCCTACACATATCGGCAAGTGAGCCCCATAGCATTTTCATGCTTGTGGGCTTTTTGCGTTGGGAAATGGCAATGAACAAGATCGAGCTACCAATTGGCCTTCTTTTTTCGGACACCGGCCCTTACGGCACGGTGGCGCACACTCTTCTCAACGGTGCGCGTCTTGCCTGCAACGAAGTGAATGCCGATCCGGCCTCTGGTGTCACGCTCCAGCCATTTCACATTGATCCGAAGGGCGACCTCCTGAATTACGCGCCAGCGGTGCAGCAGATGCTCGATCGTGGCATTCGGCATATCTGCGGCTGCTATACCTCGTCGAGCCGCAAAGAAGTCATCCCCCTGATCGAGAAACACGATGCTCTGCTGTGGTATCCGACCCATTATGAGGGGTTCGAAAGCGCAACAAATGTCGTCTACACGGGGGCGGCGCCCAATCACCATATCTCGCCGCTGATCGATTTCCTGTGCGCGCGTTTCGGCCATCGCGCCTATTGCATCGGCTCCAACTATATCTGGGGCTGGGAAAGCAATCGCGTGATGCGCGACGGTTTGCAGAAACGCGGCGGGGAAGTGCTCGCCGAGCGCTATCTGCCGGTCGGGGAGGTGGCGCTGGATGACATCATTTCCGAAATTCTCGAGCTGAAGCCCGACTTCGTTTTCAATGCCCTGATCGGTGACTCGTCCTATGCATTCTGCCGGGCCTTCCGAACGGCCTGTATCGAACGCGGCATCGACCAGGTGATGCGCTTTCCGATCGCAAGCTGCAACTTGTCGGAACCGGAGTTGCACGCGATCGGACCAGTCGGCGCCGACGGGCAAATCAGCTCGAGCGTCTATTTCTCTTCGCTTCCGGGCGAGCGGAATGCCCGGTTCGTGTCGGCCTATCGGGAGAGTTTTCCCGAAGGTCCGGCTGTCTCGGCCGAGGCCGAGGCCGCCTATATTTCCGTCCATATGCTGGCCAAGGCGGTCACCGAGGCCGGCACGGCAGAGGTCTGTGCGGTTCAGGACGCCGTGGCGGGTCAGGTCTTTGACGCGCCGCAAGGCCAGGTGACGATCGACCCGGTGACCTTTCACGCCGAACTGACACCGCGGATCGGGCTCTCACGCTCGGATTTCGAGTTCGATATTTTGGTCGAGGCCGCCCGCCCGGTGGCCCCGGATCCCTATCTGGTGGCCTCGGCCACCAAGCTTGAAACGGTGCAGCGCCAACCGCGCATGAGGATCGTGTCATGAGAACACCGCGTGTTACTCAAAACTTTCGCGACCGGACAGCCGTCATCCTGACGCCCGGCGGGCGTTCGCTCGATGCGCTTGAGGCCACGTTGCGACGGCTCGGCCTGACACCGGAGCCGCGACCGCTCACCGGGCTGCAACAGGTTCTAGAACTGCCGGAAAATCTGCAGCCCGAACAGCACATCGTGCTGATCGATGGCGATCTCAGCCTGCCGCCTGTCTGGCCGGACAGCTATGGGCTTGCGGATGCGATGGCGCCCTGTCCGACCGTCGGGTTGGTGGGGATCGAAGCTCCCAGCCGGCTCAAGGCCTTGTTTCAGCTTGGTGCGCTGTCGCTCTTGCCGAAACCAATTCACAGCGGCTCGGTCTATTCCGCGCTTTTTCTGGCGGTGAATGAGTTCAGCCGGATGAACAGCCTGCAGAGCAAGCTGGAGGATTTAACAGAGCGGCGACGCAAGAGAGTTCACGTCATCAGGGCGGTGGCGACACTCATGCGACAGCAAGGGCTCAATGAAGATGCAGCGTATGATGTCTTGCGAAAAGACAGCATGCGGGCACGTGTCAGCATCGAGGATCATTGTGAGATCCTGATGCAGGCAAGACCGGAGGGCGACGCCGATCGCTTGTCATCCCACAAGAGGTGTCAAACGCGCTAGGCGTCACAAAATACCCGAAAAAACGCAACAAGGAGTTGAAAATGGAAAGAAATCTGACAGGCGCCATTTCGGCGCTCGCTACCCTATTGTCTTTTGCAGGGCCACTGGCCGCGCAGAATGTCGAACCGATCAAGCTTGGCGTCCTCGAAGACCAGTCCGGCGACTTTGCCCTCGCGACCATCGGCAAGGTGCATGGTATCGAGCTGGCGACCAAGGAAATCAATGACGCCGGCGGGATCGCCGGGCGCCCGATTGAACTCGTGACTTATGACACGCAGTCCGACAATACGCGCTATCAGGAATTCATGCGCCGGGTCCTTCAGCGAGACAAGGTCGACGTCGTTTTCGCCGGCTTCTCTTCCGCCTCGCGCGAAGCCTATCGCCCGATCGTCAATCAGTTCGACGGGCTGGCCTTCTATAACAACCAGTATGAAGGCGGAGTCTGCGACGCGAACATGATCGTCACCGGCGCCGTTCCCGAACAGCAGTTCTCGACCTTGCTGCCCTATATGATGGAGACCTACGGCAAGAAGGTCTACACCATCGCGGCGGATTATAACTTCGGCCAAATCTCGGCCGAATGGGTCCGGAACATCGTCACCGAGAACGGCGGTGAGATGGTCGGCGAGGAATTCATCCCGCTCGGGGTCTCTCAGTTCTCCCAGACGATCCAGAACATCCAGGCTGCCAAGCCGGACTTTGTGGTGACCCTGCTCGTCGGGACGGCGCAATCCTCGTATTACGAACAGGCCGGTGCCGCCAATGTCGATCTGCCGATGGCCTCGTCGGTCAATGTCGGTCAAGGCTATGAGCACAAGCGCTTCACCCCGCCGAGCCTGAAAGACATGTATGCGACGGTGAACTATGTCGAAGAGATCGACACGCCGGAAAGCAAGGCGTTCGTCGAGAAGTTCCACGCGATGTTCCCCGACGAGCCCTATATCAACCAAGAGGCTGAAAACTCCTATGCGGCGGTCTACCTGTTCAAGGAGATGGTCGAGAAGGCCGGCGGCTCGACCGAGCTTGCGGACCTGCGTGCGACCCTGGCCGATGGCGAACTCTGCTATGACGCCCCGGAAGGCAAAATGTGCATCGATCCGAAAAGCCAGCACACCTCGCACACCATCTATCTGGCGCATGTCAAAGAGGATCACTCGATCGAGTTCCCGACGAAATGGGACGCGATTCAGCCCTATTGGCTTGGCGATGTCGGCTGTGATCTGACCCAGAACGATCCGAGCGCGCAGTACACGCCGTCGAGCCTGCCCTCTGCGGACTAAGACCTAGACGGGATGCGGTGCCAACATGCGCCGCATCCCTCAGCGCCGCCGGTTCCTCAGCAGACTTCGCAAGAAAGGGATGCTCCATGGAGTTCCTCTACTCAGTTTTCAGCTTTCTCTATCAGTTTGGGGATGCCTTCGCCTTCCTCGTGTTGAGCGCCTGCGGGCTCGCCGTCATTTTCGGCATGATGGGGGTGATCAACCTTGCCCATGGCGAGTTCATTCTCTGTGGCGCCTATGTCTCGACCAGCGTGACGCATATGGGGGTGCCGCTGCCTCTGGCCATCATCGCCGGATCGGTCGCCGCCGGGATTGCGGGAATGATCGTCGAAGTGGCGGTGATCCGGCCGCTTTACAAACGTCCGCTCGATACGATCGTCGCGACCTGGGGCATTTCGATGATTGTCACCCAAGGCACCCTGATCGTGCTCGGGACGACCATGGCCGGCAGCGGCACGCCTTTCGGCAGTTTCTCGATCGGCAATTATTCCTATTCCGTCTACCGCGTGGTCCTCATGATCATGGCGCTGGTGACACTCGCCGCCCTGTGGCTGATGTTAACCAAGACCCGCTTCGGCATCCTTGCCCGCGCCACCATTCAGGTGCCGCATGTGGCCGAGGCGCTCGGGGTCAATACCAACCTTGTCTATAGCATGACCTTTGGCCTCGGGGCCGCGCTGGCGGGGCTTGCCGGGGGCCTTTATGCGCCGACGATGACACTGGTGCCGACGATGGGATCGTCCTTCATGGTCGAGGCATTCGTCACCGTCGTCGTGGGCGGGGCGGATATCTTTCTCGGCACGGCGCCTGCAGCTGTCGTCCTTGGCTTCATCAAGGCGACACTGACCTCTTGGCAAGGCCAGCTGGCCGGCCAGATCGGCATGCTGATCGCAGTCATCATCGTGATCCGAATTCTCCCGCGCGGCATCAGCGGCAAGATCCTGAAAGAGAGAGCCTGACATGTCTCACCCCTCCCGATTCACTGCTTTCCTAAAGCTCGTCGAAGGGCCGCAAACTCTGGGCAAAGGCCCGAAGTTCTGGTCGCTTTTCGCGCTCGTCCTTCTTGCGGCCTGTATCTATCCGCAATTCGCTGACAGTTATGACGTGGGCAATAACGTCTATTTCTTCAACTGGATCTTCATGGCCATGGGGCTCAGCCTCATCTGGGGTTATGGCGGCGCTCTCAGTTTTGGTCAGACCGCCTTTTTCGGCGTTGCTGGTTACGCCTATGGCGTTCTCACAATCAACCTCGGGGATGCCTACGGCCTGACTTTGGTCTCGCTCGTTCTGGCCGTCGGGATCAGCGCACTCTTTGCGGCAATCCTTGGCTATTTCCTTTTCTTCGGCCGGATCAGCGGCGTGTTCCTCGGCATCGTGACGCTTTCTGTCACGCTCGTGCTCGAACGTTTCATGGCGCAGACGGCAGGTCCGCAATGGGCCATCGGCACGGCCCGGCTGAACGGGTTCAACGGCATGGGGGCCATGCCGTCCCTGACCATTCCCTGGCCCGGCGGCGCGATTGTTCTCTACCCCGATGTCACGCTCTACTATGCGACGCTCGCGCTGCTTGTCGCCGTTTACCTCGGGCTTCGGATTCTGGTGAATTCCCGGTTCGGGAATGTCATCGTAGCGATCCGTGAAAACCCGCTGCGCGCGGAAATGCTCGGCTACGACATCCGCAAATACCAGTTGATTACCTTTGTCATCGGCTCGGCGCTCGCCGGTCTCTCGGGCGTGCTCTACACCTCTTGGGGCAACTATATCACGCCGGCCTCTATGGGGATGACTGCGGCGTCTCTGCCGATCGTCTGGGTCGCGGTCGGAGGCCGTTCGGATCTGACAACGACGCTCATCGGCGCACTCGCGGTGCTTATCGTGTTCCAGACGCTGACGATCTACGGCAGCCAATATGCGCTGGTGGTGATGGGGGCCCTTCTGGTGATCACCGTGTTGATCGCCCCGCGCGGCATCGTGATCGCCCTGTCCGATCTCTGGCCGGCGCGCAAATCCAAGATGAAAGGGGAGCTGTGATGGCAATTCTCGAAACACGCCAGCTCAACAAGCATTTCGGGGGGCTCCATGTGACAGGCAATGTCGATTTCGCGCTCGAGCCCGGTGAAATGCATTGTCTGATCGGCCCGAACGGCGCCGGCAAGAGCACGTTTTTCCGGCTGATCCTTGGCGAGCATCTGCCCGACAGCGGTCATATTTTCTATGATGGTGCTGACATCACGCGAGACAAACCGTTCGCGCGCATCCGCCGCGGCATCAGCGTAAAGTTTCAGGTGCCGGGCATTTTCAAGGAACTGAGCGTCCGGCAAAACCTTGAGATCGCGCTGCAACACCACGTCGCGCCACAGATGTTGCGCGAGGAAATCGATCGGTTGCTCGAATTTCTGAAACTCTCCGCGGATCACATGCAACAGGCGGGCAATCTCAGCCATGGGCAGAAGCAGTGGCTGGAAATCGGCATGGCCGTTGCGCTGAAGCCGAAGCTTTTGCTGCTGGACGAACCGACGGCCGGCATGACGCCCGACGAGACATTCGCCACCGGAGAAATGCTTCAGGAACTGAACCGGGAGGGTATGACCCTGCTCGCTGTCGAGCACGACATGGCCTTTGTCCGACAGATCGCGCACCAGGTGACGGTGCTGCATTTCGGCAAGGTTTTCGCCCAAGGCACGATCGATGAAATCGTTGCCGACGAGCGTGTTACAGCAATCTATCTGGGAGAGTCCGATGCGTAAGGACGTTATTCTCGATGTTATAAACCTGAATTCCGGCTACGGCGGGAAACCGGTGTTGCAAGGCGCTGATTTCCAGGTCCGCGAAGGCGAGATCGTCGCTGTGATCGGACGCAACGGTGTCGGCAAATCCACCCTGATGAAGACGCTGATCGGTTTGCTGCCGACCGACAAGGGTTCGGTCAACTTGCGTGGCACATCGGTCGATCTTCTGTCGGCGCATATGCGGGCGCGCAAGGGGATTGGCTATGTGCCGCAGGGGCGCGATGTGTTCCCGCGGATGAGCGTCCTCGAAAACCTGCTGGTCGGAGAGTCGATTTCCGGTCGGTCCATCGCTGGCAAGATCGAGGAAATCTACAATTATTTCCCGATTTTGAAGGAACGCGCGGATCAGCGCGCGGGCACCATGTCCGGCGGGCAGCAACAGCAGCTCGCGATCGGGCGGGTGCTGATGGGAGAGCCCTCGATCATCCTGCTCGACGAGCCCTCCGAAGGTATCCAGCCCAATATCGTGCAGGACATCGCGCGCATCATGGTCGAGCTGAACAAGGAGACCGGCGTCACCGTCGTCTTCGTCGAACAGAACATCGACATGATCCGGGCGATGGCACAGCGCTGTTACGTCATGGACAAGGGCCGCATCGTCGCGGAGCTGGATCGTGAAATGCTGCAGGACCGCAACACCATTCGCCAATACCTGTCGGTTTGAAGCCGTTGGCACAATCAAGACCATCACAGAAAGGATCCCGTTATGAGCTGGTTTGAAGAATCGATCATGGCCCGCAAAGGCGTCGCGCAAGGCAAGACACTTGAGACGCGCACCATCACCGAGGCCGAGCAAGGCGACTATCCCTATATTTACACCGCGGGGATCGATCCCGTGCTGCGCGTCGATCCGGGCACCGTGGTCAGCGCCGAGACGCATGACGCTTTCGAAGGCGCGATTCAGAAGGAAACCGATGTTCCCTCCGAGATCCTGAACTTTCCCTTTCTCAATCCGCAGAACGGGCCGATCTATGTCAATGGCGCCGAAAAGGGCGATACCATTGCCGTCTATATCGAAAGCATCGTGCCGCGCGGACCGCAGCCACGGGGCACCACCGTCATCATGCCGGAATTCGGCGGTCTGGTGCCGACATTTGAAACCGCTCTGTTGACCCAGCCGCTCCCCGAAGTGGTGCGCAAGCTGGAGATCACGGTGGAAGAGGGCACCAAGTGGAACGACCAGATCAACCTGCCGTATGAGCCCTTTATCGGCACCATCGGCACGGCGCCGCAAGCAGAGGCGATTTCCTCGCTGGTGCCCGATTACTACGGTGGCAACATGGACCTGCCTGATGTCGCGCCCGGGGCGGTGATTTACCTGCCGGTGCAGACCGAGGGCGGTTACCTGTTCCTCGGGGATTGTCACGCGGCGCAGGGTGATGGTGAATTGTGCGGTGTCGCGATCGAGCACCCGACCGTCACCACGGTGCGCATCGACCTGATCAAGAACTGGACCATCCGCACGCCGCGTCTCGAGAACAAGGATTTTTACATGACCGTCGGCTCGGCGCGCCCGATGGAGGATGCGGCCCGCGGGGCCTATCGCGAGTTGATCCGCTGGATGGCCGCAGACTTCGGCTTTGACGAGATCGACGCCTATATGCTGTTGACGCAATGCGGACGCGTGCGTCTGGGCAATATGGTGGACCCGAAATATACGGTCGGCGCCTCGGTGCTTAAGTCGATCATCGGCATCGCAAAATAAGCGCATCGACTTGGGGCGGAGCCGTTCCGCCCCAAGCGTCCACACCCCGTATTTCGAACCAGCCCGGCCCTGATCCGGGTCATGGCAGCGTGATGCTTGCCAATCGCACAGGAGCACCCAATGACCACGGACCCTTCCACTTCGCTTTCTTCGGAGAAATCCTTGCCGGATCTCGGGACACTGACCGTCGCAACCGTGCAGGACGGCCTGCAATCGGGCCGGTTCACGGCAGAGGATCTGACCAAGGCCTGTCTCGCCCAGATCGCGGCGCTGAACGGCCGCTACAACGCAATCATCTTTGAAAATGAGGCCGCGCTGGACACCGCACGCGATATCGATCGCCGTCTGGCCGCCGGAGAAAAGCTTGGCCCTTTGGCTGGCGTCCCGGTGGTGGTGAAAGACCCGATGGACATGCAGGGGATCCCGACGACCGCCGGTTGGCGGATGCTCTATTCCAAGGCCGGTGGGGTCGATCTTATTCCCGAACGGGACAGCCCGGTCGTGGCGCGGATGCGGGCGGCGGATGCCGTCATCCTTGGCAAGACCAACGTGCCGATCCTGAGCTGGACCGGAACCCATGCCAATGACAGCTGGGCCGGGCCGACCATCAACCCGGTGATCACAGATCGCGCGCCGGGTGGCTCGAGCGCTGGCACGGCGGCGGCCGTTGCCACGCATATGTGCGTCTTGGGGTTGGCAGAAGAAACCGGTGGCTCGATTCAAAACCCGGCCTCGGCACAGGGTCTCGTAGGGATCAAACCGACCATCGGATTGGTGCCGAACGCCGGCGTGGTCCCTCTATCCGGCAACCGGGACGTTGTCGGGCCCATCGCTCGAACGGTCCGCGATGCGGCGCTTGGTCTCGATGTTCTGGCCGGGTTCACGACCGAAGATCCCAAGACGCTTGCCTCCATCGATAAAATTCCTGAAGGCGGCTATGCCGCAGATATCTCGAAACACGGGCTGAACGGCAAGCGCCTCGGCCTTTACGGGCCCGGCTGGCGCAAGGATGCGCTTTCCGACGAGGCGGCTGCGCTCTACGAGCGCGCCAAGGCAGAGCTGAAAGAGCTGGGCGCGGAACTGGTCGAGGATCCTTTCGCAGATACCGATTTCGCGACGCTGCGCCAGATTACGCCGGGGACGCCATTCTTTGACGGGCGTGGGCTCGAATCCATCCCCTACGACATGACGCTCTATTTGCGTCGGCTCGGTGAGAGCGCCTCGCTCAAGACATGGGAGGAATTTGTCGCGGCGACCGAAGCCGAGGACCCTTTCGCCGAGGGCGCGATCCTGGGCTTTCTCAAGGAGCTTCCTGATTTCCGTGAGGCGGTGAAATCTCCGGCGACCCCGCCAGCGATGCCGGAGTTTGTCGCGCTCAAGCGTCGCTATCTCCAACTGATC
>NZ_JBFHDW010000071.1:0-10194 GCF_041584535.1 Actibacterium sp.
ACATCAGGATCGAGCGCCCGGCTGACACTGCGGGGCCAAGGTGGCTGAGCAGGTGGTTGGGCAGGATCAGATGGCCCATGGCGCCGGTCAACTGGTCGCGGGTGACCTGAATGTTGCGGATCGACTGGCGTTTGACCTGTTCGGCATAGACTTCCATCGGGACCGGCATCGCGCCATAATATTCCGACTGGGCCAGCGCATCCAGCGCCCGGGCCTTGCCGTTATCGGTCAGTTGATAGCCCATCTCGTTGCCCGAGTTGGCGTGCAGGGTGCCGGTGGCCTCGACCAGTTTTTGCGCGCGGGCAAGGTCGATCAGTTCTTGTGTGACCGGCACCGGCAGGCAGATCGCCTGCGCAATCGCCGAGACGTTTTCGACGTTCTTGCGAAAGATCGTTTTCAATACGATGTCGCGCATCATCACCATCGGCAGGCGCATCTCTTCCAGAGTGCGCGGCGCGGGCGGGGCGATGACAGTGGTTGCCTGCATGTTCATGGTCGGGCCTCAATCCGGATCAGTCCGGACTGTCATACCGCGGCGGTATGGCAAGATTTGGGCGCGGGGCAGGGGGTTTCGTGGCGGCTTAGATCAGCGCCAGAACCAGATACAGGAACAGGGATGCCCCCAGCGCCAGACCCATCGGGAAATCCTTGCGCTCCCACGATTCCCAGCCCGGCGCGGTGTTGCGCAGGGCCGGTATGCGGCGCACGATCCGGTGCAGGGCAAAGGTCGCGATCAGCACGGCGGCGAACAGGATGGCGAATTCGCCGGTATCCTCGCGGGCGATGAACGGCGCCATGGCAGCGGCGAATTTTGCGTCACCGGCCCCGATCATGCCGATCATGTTCATCAGGAAACCAAGCAACAGGATCGCCACCAGATGCGCATAGCGCCACAGGTAGACGTCCATCGGCAGGGCAAAGAAGCCGACCAGCACGAACACCGCAACCAGCGCCATCACCGCCTTGTTGGGGATCAGCATGGTTTTCATGTCGCTCCACGCCACCCACAGGGTGATTGGCGTGATAAAGGGCAGGAACCAAAGGGCGGTTGTGACGGTCGTGCTGCTCATACCGGGACTCAGATGCCGACGTTGGATTCAAGCGCCCGCAACGAGCGCACGGCGGCCTCGAAATGCTGCGGATGGGTGTCGATCGCGTCTTCCAGCAGGCCTTGGCCGATCGCCACGTCGCCCTGTTTGATCGCGCTCAGCGCCATCGTATACAGCAGCTGCGCGTGTTCGATCTGGGTCATCTCGATCACCGGCATCTGATAATTCCGCTGCGCGCCACGGGCCAGAACAAGGTTGTTCTTGGCGGTGAACAGCGAATTGTCATAGCCGATGGCCTCGATGAACAGGCGCTCGGCCTCGGCGAAATCGCCGCGCGTCAGCTTGGAATAGCCCCAGTTGTTCAGAACACCCGACGGGCGGGTGGTTAGGCCCGCGGCGGTTTCATAGAAACTGTCGGCCTTGTCCCATTCCTGATTGCTGTCGGCGACCATGGCCTCAAGACGATAGCGTTTGTAGGTCTCAAAGGTCGGCGGCACCTTGTCCAGAACGGTCTCGGCCTTGTCCCAGTTCCCGGCCCGGATCAGCGCATCGGCGTAATCGACCTGATCGTCATTGGTGGATTCGGGGTGTTTCACCACCTTGGCCCAAGCGGCGGCACCTTCGGTGCTTTGCTTGGCCCGGATCAGCGACCGGGCCAGCCCGCGTTGCAGGTCAATGCGATCGGGCTGTTCGGCAAGGGCGGTTTTGAAATAACTCACGGCCTCGGCGGGATCAGCGACCGACAACATGATGTCGTTCAGGCTGCTTTCGTCCGAGGTGATAACGTCCTGAATTGCGCGGTCGACTTCTTCCTGCGATTTGGTGGTATCACACCCACCAAGCGCCAGCGCGCCGCCAACGCACAGGGATACAAAGAAAAGGTGGCGCATTTTTGCGTCCTTTTTGCTGCTCTGTCCTCATGGTGTCGGAAGAAGAAGGTAACGCCCGTCGCCTCGCCGAACCAAATCGAAATTATTCTTATTAGCTTCATAATACGCAGGGTTTTCGGATTTTGCGATAGCCAAGCGAAGATTTTCGCGGATTTGGTCCGAATTGCCACTGTCCAGCGCAAAGGCGATCTGGAACACGCGTTTTGCCTCGCCGGTTTGGCCGGTCTCCATCAAGACCGCGCCCAGATTATTCCAGGCCGGGACGAATTTCTCATCCTTTTCAATGGCTTCTCGAAGCAGAGTTTCCGCCTGACCCAAACGTCCCAGTTTCAGGTTCACCGACCCCAGCGCCGTCAGCACATCCGCCGTCAGCCCCAGTTCGCCGCCGGCGCGCAGATAGGCCCGCAAAGCCAGATCATATTCGCCCGCCGCCATCAGGCGATGACCGACGATCAGGCCGTCCACGGCTTCGGTGATTTCAGGGGTTCCGGGGGGCGGTTCCAGCCCCTCGTAAATGGGATCAGGGCCGCCCGTCGTCTGACAGGCGGCCACGAGACACGCGAAAACAAAAGGAAGCAGTCGGTTCAGCATCAACGCCTTATCTGGACATAATGTCACCCATCTGGGCCACACGATACACGGCCGGTCCGATCAGGATAACCAAAAGCGGCGGCACCGTGAACAGCATCGTGCCAAGTGTCAGCTTGGTCGGCAACTTATTTGCCTTTTCTTCGGCGCGCATCACGCGTTTGTCACGCATCTCGGCCGCATAGACCCGCAGCGAGTCCGCGATCGAGGTGCCGAAGGTCGCCGACTGAACCAGCACGGTGACAAAGGCCGACACGTCATTCACACCACAGCGTTCGCCCATGTCTTTCAGGACCTGAACCTTGTCCTTACCGGCTTTCATCTCGTGGCTGACGATTTCGTATTCCTCGGCCAGCGCCGGGAAACCGGGGCGGATTTCACGGGCAACGCGGACGATTGACTGATCCAGCGATTGTCCGGCTTCGACGCAGACCAGCATCATGTCCAGACTGTCGGGAAAGCCGTTGATGATCTCTTCCTGACGCGATTGCACCCGGCGTTCGATCCAGTATTTCGGCAGGTAATACCCAACCCCGCCCGGAATGAGGATCGACAGGATCAGCCCCTGCGTTTCCATGCCGCCCTTGGCGGTTGAGGTGATGATGGCATAAAGCACGCCCAGCATCAGAAAGCCGATGCCCAAGGCGAACTGGGCAAAGTGGAACGCCCGCACCGACGATTTCGAGCGATAGCCGGCGCGCATCAGTTTCAGGCGGGCGGCGGACAGATCCTCGGCGTCTTGCGGTTCGAGGAAGTTGGCGAACTTATCCAGCTTCTCGGCCGATTTCGACGTGTGCCGCAGCGCCTTTTCCGACTTCTCCTTGCCCGTTTGCTTGGACGCGGCGGTGCGGCTTTGCGATTTCAGACGGTCCAGCGGATCGACGCTTTTCTTCAGAAAGATCGGCAGCGTGGCGATGATGAAGATCACGCCGACAAAGCCCAGTGCGTAAAGCGGTCCCAGTTCACCAAAGCGGCTGGTCAGCATCTCGTTGATTGTGTGCAGAAAACCCATTGCCCTAACCCCTTACACCTTGATGTTGACCATGATCTTCATGAAGACAAAGTTGATCGCCAGACAAACCCCCACGGCCAGGGCAAGCGGAATGAACAGCGCAGTGTCCTTCACTTCGTCGTAATAGTCGGGCTTGAGAATGCTCAGGCCGATGATGACCACGATCGGAAAGGCCGACAGGAACATGCCCGACCATTTCGATTCCGCGGTGATGGCTTTGACCCGACGAAACAGTTTGAACCGGGCGCGGATCACCTTGGCCAGACCTTCCAGAATCTCGGCAAGGTTGCCGCCCGATTGCTGTTGAATGGTCACGGCCACGGCGAGAAAGCGCAAATCCTGCATATCCATGCGTTCGGCCAGATCTTTCAGGCTTTCGGAAATGTCGCGGCCATAGGCGGCCTCGTCCGAGATCATGCCGAATTCCGACCCCAGCGGGTCAGCGACCTCTTTCGCGACAATCGCCACGGCCGAGCTGAACGGATGCCCAACGCGCAGGCTGCGGACCATCAGTTCGACGGCCTCGGGCAGTTGCTCTTCGATCATGCTCAGGCGTTTGTTGGCCTTTTTCGCCACCCAGAAATATACGCCGCCGACGCCCATCACCACCGAAACCAGCGCCCGCAGCGGGGCCGCTGCCCCGGTGCCGATGGTCAGACCCATGAAGGCCATCGCGGTCAGCAGCACCATCACCATGATCAACTGGCGCGGGGTAAAGGCAATGTTGGCCTTTTGCGCCTTGTCGGCCAGCAGCGAATACAAGGGAATGCTGCCGGCATTCATATGCTGGCTCATTTCCTTGCGCAGTTGTTCCAGAACTTCCTCGCGGCCGGCACCTTTTTCCAGCATGTCCAAGCGGCGGTTGACGCGGCTGTTCAGGCTGATGGATTTGCCGAAAACGGTCAGATACAGGCCTTCGACCAGTGCCAGAACACCGACGAAAATCAGGATATAAATAAGTGGTTCTGCACTGAGGCCCATAATCGTTACTCCGCTGCGATCGGTTCGAACAGGCTGGCGGGCAGGTTATACCCCCACTGACGGAACCGTTCGGAATAGTGAGACCGCACGCCGGTGGCGTTAAAGCGGCCGATGATTTTTCCATCGGGGGCAAGGCCAAGGCGCTCGTAGCGGAAAATTTCCTGCATCGAGATCACGTCGCCCTCCATCCCGGTAATTTCGGTGATCGACACCATGCGGCGCGAGCCATCCTGAAGGCGGCTGGCCTGCACGATCAGGTTCACAGCCGAGGCAATCTGGCTGCGCACCGCTTTCAGCGGCATTTCGATCCCGGCCATGGCGATCATGTTTTCCAGACGGCTGACCCCGTCGCGGGCGCTGTTGGCGTGGATCGTGGTCATCGACCCGTCGTGGCCGGTGTTCATGGCCTGCAACATGTCGATCACTTCCTCGCCGCGGGTTTCGCCGACGATGATCCGGTCCGGGCGCATCCGCAGCGCGTTGCGCAAACAATCGCGCTGACTGACCGCGCCCTTGCCTTCGACGTTGGCGGGGCGGCTTTCCATCCGGCCGACATGGGTCTGTTGCAGCTGAAGTTCAGCAGTGTCTTCGATGGTCAGAATACGTTCCGAGTTGTCGATGAAAGACGACAGCGCGTTCAGCGTCGTGGTTTTCCCCGAGCCGGTGCCGCCCGACACGATGACATTCAGACGACAGGCGACGGCGGCCTGCAAATAGATTGCCATTTCCTCGGTAAAAGCGCCGAACCTGACCAGATCGTCAATCGCCAGCTTTTCCTTTTTGAATTTCCGGATCGACACCAGCGACCCGTCCACCGCGATCGGCGGCACCATGGCGTTGAAACGCGAGCCATCGGCAAGACGGGCGTCAACATAGGGGTTCGATTCATCGACGCGGCGGCCAACGGCGGTCACGATCTTGTCGATGATCCGCAGCAGGTGCTTTTCATCCTTGAAGGTAATGTCGGTCAGTTCCAGCTTGCCTTCGCGTTCGACAAAGATCTGTTGCGGGCCGTTCACCAGAATATCGTTGACGGTGTCGTCTTGCAGAAGCACTTCCAACGGGCCGAGGCCCATGACTTCGTTGAACAAATCCAGATGCAGGCTGGCGCGTTCTTCCTTGTTCAGGACAACGCCCATCTCGACCAGCGCCTCGCCCGAGATCGCCTGAATTTCGGCTTTCAGATCGGATTCGGTGGCGTGTTCAAGGGCGGCAAGGTTCAGGTTTTCCAGCAGGCGCTTGTGCAGTTCAACCTTGATCTCGCCCATGCGCTCTTTGCGTTTACGTTCCTTTTCGACGGGCGCAGCCGCCGCCGGGGGGGCGGGCTTGCGCGCGGCGGGTGCTGTCGACGCACGGGCAACCGTCGGACGGGCAGCCGCGGCGGCTGCCTGAGCGGCTTGTTCCCCTGCGGGGGCGCCTTGTTTTTTATAGCGAGAGAACATCAATAGCTCCTGGCGGCGTTCGTTTAGGCGGTGCGGGCGTTGATCTGGGCGTGTTCGACCAGCGATTTGGCCAGCTTCTGAATTTCCTTGCGCAGCGGCAGCTTAGCCGCGGATTCCGACAGCGGCATGCCGTGGTCGCTGGCTTGAACCACCGGTTTGCCGCCCTCGGGCAGTTGCAGCTCGATTTCGATGTCCAGATTTTCCGCCATCCGCTTGACGCGGCTTTTGCCGGTCAGATCGGTAAAGCGCGGCGCGCGGTTCAGCACATAGCGCAGTTTTTCATAGGGCAGGTCCTCGCTTTTCAGGGCGCGGATCAGCCGCAGCGCATTCTGGGCCGAGCGCATATCCAGCTCCAGCACCCCGAAATAGACATGTGCCTGATTCAAAACGGTTTCGGTCCAAGCCACCAAGGTCTTGGGCATGTCGATCACCACAAAGTCGAACTGACGACGCGCGGCTTCGATCAGGGCGATGATGTCATCGGGGGCAAGAATATCCAGCGGCAGCATATCTGCCGGGGCGGTCAGCACATGCAGCTTGTCGTTATAGGTCAACAGCGCCTGATGGAACGCTTCATCATCCATCGAGGCCACGTCCGACAGCAATTCATACACCGCCTCGCGGCGCGGCAGGTCCAGATAGGTCGAGGCCGAGCCGAATTGCAGATCAAAGTCCAGCAAGCAGACCTTGGGCGAAGAATCCTTGCCGACATTGGCCAGTTCCCAAGCCAGGTTCACCGCCAGGGTCGAGGCGCCAACGCCGCCCGCCAGGCCGTGGATCGGCAGAACGATGCCTTCGTGATCGACCCGGCTGCCGGTCGCGGTGCGATGCAGCGGGACCGCGCCCTGCGCGGTCTGGGCGGCGACCGGTGCCGCCGGCGGTTTGCGCAGGTTCTCGATCGCTTCGTGAAGCGAACCCTCGGGCAGCGGGTAGGGGACAAACGTGTCGGCACCCAGCCGCAGCAATTGATGCAGGGCCATGGGGCTGACTTCTTCGGTGATCAGGATCACATGAATCTGAGCTTCTTTCGCGGCGCGGACCAGTTCACCGATGGTGGTCATCTGATCCTCGTCCCGGTCATCGACCGCAATCGCGATGAATTCCAGCTCCGCAGCTTCGGGTTGCGCCAGAAAAGCCGCCGCATCAGCGAACGACAGATCGCCCCAGCTTTCGCCCAGTTCTGTTTCCATATCTTCGATCAACAGATCGAAATTCTGAACATCACGCGAGACGGTGCAGGCAATGATTTTTGCAGGGTCTTGCTGCAATGCTGCGCTACTCGACATCGTTACATTCCTTCATTTGTTCGGCGCCATACGAAACGCTGATATTTCAACGATTTAAATGGTGCCCCAGACGCGACTCTGCGGCCGCGCTCACTTCTGCCTTTCTGAAACGATGGAGGTAAATCTGGGCAACATTACGGCTGAATTTCCGTAATTGTTTGGATTTCAGATAAAAGGGCGGACCAATTTGGCCCGCCCTTTTTCGTCAATAAACCATGGGTTGCGCTTAGCGTTCTTCTTTCGCAGCATCCGGGTTGTTCTCAACCGTGACGCCCGGAACTTCCTCATAGGCGCTGCGGACATATTCGTCATAGATGAACAGGGCGTATTTGCCGTCCAGTTCCTGATCGCGGGGTTTGATAAAGCCCGAAACCTCGGTCACGGTGCGCCGGTTGGCGCGCTCGCGGCCCTCGGTCACGATCAGCGGCTGGGTTTCGCCGTAGGACACCAGCGCCTCTAGCCGATCTTTCGAGATCCCTTGCGAGACCAGATAGGCAACCACGGTGCGGGCGCGGCGCAGGCCCAGCGACTTGTTATAGGCATCCGAGCCGACCTTGTCGGTGTGGCCATAGACGCGGAACGTCACCTGCGGATATTGCGCGATCCATTCGGCCTGCTGGCGCAGCGCCTCTTGGGCGGCGACATCAAGATCGGATTTGTTGAACTCGAAATTGACGGTGCTGGGCACTTCGTCGGCAAAGCGTCGCGACAGGTTGATGATGGCGGTGCGTTCACCGGTCATCACCTGCACGTTGTTCATCGTCGCCTGACCAAAGTCCTTGGTGTCCAGCGCCTCGCCGGCGGGCGAGTAGAAATCGATGACGTTCCCCGGGGTGCAAGCCCCCAGCGCCAACAGGGCGGTTGCCGAAAGCAGGGCGATTTTGGTCCGCATCGTTTCTTACTCCATCACATAGCCGTAAGAGCCCGAGAAATCCTGCCGGGCGACTTCGCCCGCGGCGCCGGTTTTCGGACGTTTGTTGGCCGAGACCTTGCCGTTCAGGAACAGCTCGTTCTCGGTCGGCGGACGCACCCGGTCGGTCGGCAGGGCAAAGGCCTCGCCGGTGGTCGGGGTGACAAGATGGGCCGAGATGATGATCACCAGTTCAGTCTGGTTGCGCTGATAGCTGGAGCTGCGGAACAGCGCGCCCAGGATCGGCACATCGCCCAGCCACGGGATCTGGCCCGCATCCGAGGTAAAGTCATCTTTCAGAAGGCCCGCGATGGCAAAGCTTTCGCCGTCATGCATTTCAACCGTGGTTTCGGTCGAGCGGGTCGAGAAGCCCGAGATCGACAGCGTGCCGTCCTTATAGGAAACGGTCGGGTCGATGCCGCTGACTTCGGCTTTCATTTCAAGGTTGATGTTCTTGCCGACAACGCGCGGGGTAAAATCAAGGCTGATCCCGAATTCCTTGAACTCGACGCTGGTGTTGCCGTTGTCATCCACAACCGGCACCGGATATTCGCCACCGGCCAGGAAATGCGCCCGCTGACCGGAGAGGGCGGTCAGGTTCGGCTCGGCCAGAGTGCGAACAAATCCTTTTGTTTCAAGGGCTTCAAGCAGCATAGCGAATTCCAGCCCGCCAACCCCGAAGCCCAGCGAGAACACGCCGGCGGATTCTTCGGTGCGCGACACATTCGTGGTGCTGTCGCCATCGAACAGGTTCACAAGGTTGTCACCCTCGATATAGGTGCCGCTGCCGGAAACGGTCGAGAAGTTGCCGCCGGTTGTGCCGATGGCAACGCTGGACGACAGGCTTTTGCGGACCGAGCGGTTCATTTCGGCAAAGCGGACCTTCAGCATGACCTGCTGGCTGCCGCCGACGGTCATCAGGTTCGACACCCGCGAGGGCGCGTAACGCTGCGCCAGATCCAGCGCCCGGTCGACAACCGCGATCGACGAGACCAGCCCCGACAGCACGATGCCGTCATTGGCGGGGCGGACCTCGATCCGTTCGCCGGGCAGAACCTCGCGCAGGCGTTCTTTCAATTCACTGACATCGGCGGTGACCCGAACATCGACATTGGTGATCAGCCGCCCATCGGGGCCAAGCAGGGTCAAGGTCGTCAGGCCGGGCTGTTTGCCCAGAACGTAGATCGTTCGATCCGACAATGTGGAAATATCTGCGATCGACGGGTTCGCGATCGACAATTCTGCAAAGACTACGTCGCTTTCGATGACGACGGCCCGGTTCATCGGGACATTCAGCTGGCTGTTGGTGCCGCCTTCCATCACACGAAGTGTTTCCGCCGCAGCGCCAGTGACGCTTGTTGCAGAAACGGCCGCGCCGATCAGCGCCGCTGTTAAGAGCGTTCTAATTTTCATGTGATCCTGCCTCTCCGATCACGCCTCAATTCGGGTCTTGTCTGCCCATTTCAAATCAGAATGCGACATTTCTTGATTTTTTGCAAGAATCAAGCGCTTGGAACCTGAGTCTTATGTGGATAAGTGGCAAGTCCCTGCCGGTTGAAACGGAAATGGCGCGGTTTCCTTCGGGTGGAAACCGCGCCATCACGTTGATTTCGCCGGGCTTAGTTGGTGCAGGGGATCGGAATTTCGACCACATCGGCGCCACGGCGGGTCCGAATGGTGCAGACCTCTTTTTCGGGGGCTTCGGCAACGTCTTCGTCAGCGAGGCCCAGCAATTGCCGCTGATCGACCTCGACGCCCGAGGAAATCGTTTCATCCTGCGCGCCAACCAGCGACAGCGACAATTTCCCGCTGGATTGGGCCTGTGCCAGCGACGCCACCTGGGTGGGTGATACTTCGACAGTGACGGTGCGGGCGATGACCGGGCTATAGCGGTCTTCATCTGCGGTCTGGTCGATGGCGATCAGGCGGACATTGGCCTCGATCAGCTTGGTCACCTGTTTTTTCTGCCGCGCCAGACCGACAGTGCCGGACCAATAGACATCGACCCGGTCACCCGGCCGCAAAAAGCCCGACAC
>NZ_JBFHDW010000072.1:0-10142 GCF_041584535.1 Actibacterium sp.
CTGCTGTGGTATCTGGAAAAGGTCTATATCGAGAACGGCCTGCGCCAGCCCGGTTACCTGACAATCGACGGAACGCCGATCGACCTCCGCAAGATCGACATCCCGTTCTTCGTGCTGGCCACGAAAGAGGATCACATCGCGCTGTGGACCTCGATCTATCCGTCGACCGGGCTGTTCAGCGGCGATGTTACCTTCGTGATGGGGGGCTCGGGCCATATTGCTGGCGTGATCAACCCGCCCTCGGACCGGCCGAAATACGGCTATTGGACCGGCGACGGCACCTTCCCGGAAAAGCCTCAGGACTGGTTGGCGAATGCCAAATATACCCCCGGCTCGTGGTGGCCGGAATGGGGTGCGTGGATGGACGCGCATGATGAAGACGAGTGGGTCCCGGCTCGGGCACCCAAGAAGAGCGGCAAGCTGAAACCGATCGAGGACGCGCCCGGCCGTTACGTGCTGGGCAAGTAAGCGAAAAGGTGGCCGTTTCCCATGTCAGTATCGTGCCAACGCTATGGAGACGAATTTGATACAGGCTTTTGGAATGCGGCGAACCGCACTGACCCGCGCCGGGACGATCGGCGCGGGCGGCAAGACCCCGATCTGTGCAGATCTGCGGTTTGCGGAGGGCGGTAAAGGCTCATGTCTGTCCCAAGCCCCGAACCCCAAGACCAACACCCTGATTTAACCAAATCCGCGCGTGCGACCCGCAAAGGGCCGGCGCGTGCGCAATATGAACCTGTGCAGGAGGGAAAAAGTGACTAAACACAATATCTACGAACAAGGGTTGGACGCGACTCCCGCGAACTACACGCCGCTGACCCCGATCAGCTTTATTGAACGGACCGCGGGGATTTATCCCAACCGTCTGGCCGTTGTGCATGGTGATGTGCGCCGCACCTGGGCCGAGACCTATGCCCGTTGCCGTCAGTTCGCCAGTGCGCTGGACACACGCGGCTATGGCAAGGGCGACACGGTGTCGATCATCGCCACCAACATCCCCGAGATCTTTGAATCGCATTTCGCGGTGCCGATGACTCAGGCGGTGCTGAACACGATCAACACCCGTCTGGATGCCGAGGCGATTGCCTTTATCCTGAACCACGCTGAAACCAAGGTGCTGATGGTCGACCCCGAGTTCTCGGAAGTGGTCGAGCGCGCGCTGCACATGGCCGGCAACCCCGACATCCTGGTGATCGACATCGAGGATCCGACCTATTCCGGTGGCAAGCGCATCGGTCAGGTCACCTATGAAGAGTTCATCAAGGACGGCGATCCGAACTATGAATGGAAGCTGCCCGATAATGAATGGGACGCGATCAGCCTGAACTATACCTCGGGCACCACCGGCAACCCCAAGGGTGTCGTGTATCATCATCGCGGCGCCCAGTTGAACGCGCAGGCCAACATCCTGACCATCGGCATGGGCATGCACCCGGTCTATCTGTGGACCTTGCCGATGTTCCATTGCAACGGCTGGTGCTTCCCGTGGACCATCGCTGCAGTTGCGGGCGTTTGCGTCTGTCTGCGCGCCGTCCGGGACGAGCCGATCTTTGACCTGATGAAGCAGGAAGGCGTCACGCATTTCTGCGGCGCCTCGGTGGTTCTGGCGATGCTGGTGCACGCGCCCGACGAGATGAAAGAAGGCCTGCAAAAGGGCATCACGGTGCTGACGGGTGGCGCTCCGCCGCCGGCCATCATCATCGAAAAGATGGAAGCACTGGGCTTTAGCGTCGATCATGGTTACGGCCTGACCGAAACCTATGGCCCCGCCGTGTCCTGTGCATGGCACGAGGAATGGGATGCCTATGACGCCGCCGAGCGCGCCCGCCTGAAGGCCCGCCAGGGTGTCCGCAACCTGACCGCCACCGGCCTGATGGTTGCTGATCCCAAGACGCTGGAACCGCTGCCGCGTGACGGTCAGACCATCGGCGAGATCTTCATTCGCGGCAACAACGTCATGAAAGGCTATCTCAAGAACCCGTCGGCGACCGAAGAGTCGTTCACCGGCGGCTGGTTCGCCTCGGGCGACCTCGCTGTGATGCATCCCGATGGCTATGTCGAGATCAAGGACCGCTCGAAAGACATCATCATTTCGGGTGGCGAGAACATCAGCTCGATCGAGGTCGAAGATGTGCTCTATAAACATCCCGACGTGCTGGAAGCCGCGGTTGTGGCCCGTCCGCATGAACGCTGGGGCGAAACGCCCTGTGCCTTCGTGACCCTGCGCAAAGGCGCCGAGGTGACCGAGGCCGAGCTGATCGCCTATTGCCAACAGAACATGGCCCGCTTTAAGGCGCCGAAAACCGTTGTGTTCTGCGATCTGCCGAAAACCTCGACCGGGAAGGTGCAGAAGTTCGTGCTGCGCGAGCAGGCTCGGGAAATGCCGATGCAAAGCTAAGGCTTGCCTAACGACTGAACTGAACGAGCCGCCCTTGCAAAGGGGCGGCTCGTTTCATTTTCGGCGCTGCGGCGGTTCAGGCCACGCGCAGCCGGTCGACATCGGTTGGCTCAAGCCGCAGATGGGTGATCGGCCCGAAATCATGCAGGCAGCGGGCATAGGGGAACAGCGTCAGGAACAGATCCCACGTCGGGCGATCCATATGGACATCGGCCAGACGACCGGGATGAAAGCTTTCGGTCTCGATGCCGTTGGCCCACAGGATATGCTGGCCATGCAGCGCCAGATGATAGACCCGCACCGGCGACACCGGCCGGATCGAAACGGCGCTGTGCCCGTCCTCGACCGTTTGCACCGGAACGAAAGCCGCCTTGGCACCAAAGCGCGCGGCCATGGCCGGGTGGCGCTGTAACAGTCGGGCATGTGGCCCCAGCATCAGGTCGGACATCGGCCGCGACAGGCCAAAGGCCTCGGCGGTGATCCGGGTCAGGCGGGTGTTGTCCTCGTTCAGGCCGGGCAGGTCGGGAAACAGCATCATCGACCCGACCCAAAGCAGCATTTTCGGTCCGGCATCGGCGGTTTCGATCATCATGCCCGGCTCAAGATCCTGCACCGCGACCGGCCCGTTTTCAGTGGCGATCAGCGTGCCATGCGCAAAGGCGGCGCTGGTGGCTTCAAATGCGGTGGTGGCGGGGGCAACAAGGCTGAACTCGGCGATCAGACCTTCGCGGGTCAGGCCGGCAACCTCGAACCGACGCGTCAGCGGGGTGGCGCGCAGCCCCTTGCGACTGGTGTCAGGGGCCGATCTGGCGGGCAGCCCCGCCGCAATCTGCGCGGCAGGAACGTGGGGATACGACATGCGAACAGTCCTTCAGGTCTGGTCACATCTGCTTCGGCCCCCACCGAAACGCGCAGAATGACATGTCGAAACATTGGCTCAAATGCGCGGTATTTGTCAAAAATCAGCGATAATTCGAAGCTGGGGCGAGGTCAGTCCGGGCGGGACGCGCCAACTGTTTCCACCGCTTCAGGCAATCTTGCCACATTTCAAATGCGGGCTGCGAATCGAAAGCCCCCGCAATCCGGTGGATGCGAGGGCGAAATCTTGGGGGCGGCCAATCGGCCGGACCTGTCTCAGGCGGCTTTACCGGCGCGCGATGCGGCGGCCCGGTGCGGGCGGACGGTGCGCTGCCACGGCATCGGAGGCGTGCCTTTGGCGCTTTCTTCCAGCACCCATGCCATCCAGCGGCGTTTGGTTTTCATTGTCGTTCTCCTGCACAGCGCTGGCCCGGACATACGGGCAGGGCGAGTCGGTTTGTCCCTCGGCCGAACTGGCCTGTGCTTGAACTATCGCCGGGCAATTGGGCGGTGCTGTGACCCCGAATGTGTCGTTTCGCGGTCACTTTGCGGTAAAAATAAGGCGGGATATTACAGCCGGATCACCGAAATCAGCCGGCCGTAATCGGCCTCGCCGGCGTGGGTGGTGCGGCGATAGGAATAGAACCGCTCGGGGTCGGAATAGGTGCAATGCCGGGTCCAAAGTGCCTGACCAACCCCGGCGGTGCGCAACCGGTGCAGGCCATAGGCCGGCAGGTCGAACTGTTTTTTGTCGGGGCTGACGCCGTTGCTGAAAAACCGGCTGTTGTCCGGGTCGTCAGCGATGAAATTCTCGAAGAACTCATAGCTGACCTCATAGGCGCTTTGGCTGATGCAGGGGCCGATGACAGCGGTGATATCGGCGCGGTTGGCGCCCAAGGTTTCCATCGCGTCAACGGTTGCTTCCAGCACCCCGTCCAGCGCGCCGCGCCACCCGGCATGGGCCGCGCCGATCACCCCGGCCTTGGGGTCAGAGAACAGAACCGGCTGGCAATCGGCGGTCAGGATCGCCAGCGCCAGCCCCGGCGTCGCAGTCACGATGGCGTCGGCCACGGGCGGCGTATCCGGCACGGTGTCGCCGATCACCGCGACATCGGCGGAATGCACCTGATGCACGTTCACCAGATGCGCCAGATCGACGCCCATAGCGCTGGCGACCCGGCCGCGATTGATCTGCACCACTTCGGACAGGTCGCTGGACCCCGGCCCACAGTTCAGACCCGAGAACACCCCCGACGACGCCCCGCCGCGCCGGGTAAAGAAACCATGGCGCACGGGCACCAGATCGTCTGAGGTCAGTATTTCAAGCGTCATTCCGCGAATCCCGGTGGCATGGGCGCATCATGGGGCACAAGCGCGAGGGTTTGAAAGAGCGTTCCCATTTCATCGGCATGGGTCAAGCGACGATGCGCTGAAATATGGCTTTCAAGGGCGGCACCGCCAAGGTTCCGGGCAAGTGCCTGTGCGCGGGCGGTGATGCCAAGCCGTTCCAGAAACACGCCTTGCGGGGTCATCGGCGCCACGCGCACGGCTTTGGCGGCTTGGGCTAAGGCCTCGAAATCGACATGGGCGGTCAGGTCGGCCTCGCCGCAATGGGTCAGCGGATCAACCGGCTGATGCGCCTTCAGTGCCTGCAACGTGTCGCCCAGCGAATGCCAGCCGCCATAGTCGATGAACAAAGCCGCGCCGCCCTGTTGGGCAATGCGGTCGGCGATTTCGGTCGTGATCGGGGCGGCGGCCGGGCACATCTCGACCAGATCGCCGGGGCGGGTGTCGTCCAGCCGGTGCGCCAGTGACGCCAACGGCGCCGGGGCCGACAGGCCAAAGCTCAGTGCGCCGTCCTTTTCCGCCACCAGCACCTCGCGCCAGCCCGCCGGGTCGCGCTGGAATTGCCGGATTGGCAGGGCATCGAAAAATTCGTTGGCGACCAGAAACAGTGGCGCTTGCGGCAGGTCGGCCACCGTGTCGGCCCATGTCACCGGCTGATCGCCCAAGGTGCGGCGCTGAACCGTGCGCAGGGTGGCCGAAGCCTCGACCAGATGCACGCGCGCCGCCTCGGCAAAGCCGGGCACAGCCCGCGCCACCCGCAGAATATCGGCCATCAGCGTGCCGCGCCCCGGTCCGATCTCGGCCAGCGTGAACGGCGCCGGGCGGCCCTGATCGATCCAGACCTGCGCCAGCCACAGGCCGATCATCTCGCCGAACATCTGGCTGATCTCGGGGGCGGTGGTGAAATCACCGGTCGCGCCGAACGGGTCGCGGGTGGCGTAATAGCCGTGCCGGGGATGCAGCAGGCAGTCGGCCATATAGTCGGCGATGCTGATCGGGCCGGTCTTGGCGATGCGGCGCAGCAAAAGCTGGGTCAGTTCGGTCATCGGCTGCGCATCCCGGCCAGCACCCAAAAGCCGACCCCCAGCGCGATCATCGGCAGCGACAGCAGTTGCCCCATCGACAGGCCGACCGCGCCCAGATCAATCACCCAGCCCGCCGGATTGTCGGGGGTGATGTATTGCGCATCGGCCTGGCGGAACAGCTCGATCACGATCCGCGCCAGACCGTAGCCGACAAAGAACGTGCCGGCGGTCAGGCCGGGGCGTTTGAGCAACCCGTAGCGATAGACCAGCACCAACAGCACCAGCCCCAGCAGCAACCCCTCAAGCCCGGCCTCATACAGTTGCGACGGATGCCGCGGCAGGCCCAGCGGATCGGTCGGGAACACCATCGCCCAAGGCACGTCCGAGGGGCGGCCCCACAGCTCGGCGTTGATGAAATTGGCGATGCGCCCGAACATCAGCCCCGGCGGCGTGGCGATCGCCAGCGCATCGGCGGCGGACAAAAGCGCGATCCGGTGCTTTCGGCAGAACCAGATCACCGCCACCATCACCCCCAACAGCCCGCCGTGAAAGGCCATGCCGCCTTGCCACAGCATCGGGATTTCTTGCGGATGCGCCAGATAATAGCCCGGCTTGTAAAACAGCACATAGCCCAGACGCCCGCCCAGAATGATGCCCAGAATGACCGCGGTCAAAAGCTGCTCGACTTGCTCGGCGGTCATCGGTGCCCGGCCTTGTGGCCACAGCGCCGGGGTTCTGACCAGCCGCAGCACCAGCCGCCAGCCCAGCAACAGCCCGGCAATATAGGCCAGCGCATACCAGCGCAGCGCAAAGTCAAAGCCGAACAGCGAGATCGAGAAAATCTCGGGGCTGATATCGGGATAGGAAAGAACTGCCTGCATAACCGCCTCATGCCTGTTGCCGACGGGGCAAGTCAACCTTGAGCTTGTCCGCACATAGGCCCATATAGGCATGGAACGTAACGCCGGAGGGGACAATGCAGACCCGCAATAAATTTTTCGAAGACATGTCCCAGCTGATGACCAACGCCATGGGCGTGGCACAAGGGGCCAAGGACGAAGCTGAAACCGCCTTTAAGGGCATGGTCGACCGCTGGCTGGCCGACCGCGATTTCGTCACCCGCGAGGAATTCGACGCCGTGCGCGCCATGGCGCAGAAGGCCCGCGAAGAAAACGATGCGCTGAAGGCCCGCCTTGACGCGCTTGAGGCTGCCGCCAAGGGCTAAGCCCGCGTGCCGGTCGCTGTGGCCGGACAGATCAGAAATTAGAAAAGGCCGGGCCGAAACGCCCGGCTTTTTCGCGTTTTGCCGGGTGAATTGCGGGCGGTAACCACCCGCAATCCTTAGTGTCTATTCCGGGTTCATCCACAACTTCCTGCGGTTATCCACAAAATAGTGCTTTACAGGTGAGGCCTTTGCGAACACCATATCTGGTAAGGGCGCTGGGATAAGCCCGCCGCCCCTTGAGCAGGCACCTAAGCCTAGTGGGGCTGCCAACCCGCTTGGCTATAACAAAATGAGGCCGGGCATGTCACTTTCCGAAGACTTCTTCTCGACCGAAGATCTGCACCCGATCGACATTGTTGAACACCTTGCCGAGCACAACGAGTGGGAATTCGACCGCGTTGCCGATGATCAGATCGCCATGGCCGTCGAAGGCCAGTGGCGCACCTATTCGATCACGCTGGCCTGGTCCGGCTATGACGAAACGCTGCGGTTGATCTGCACCTTTGAAATGGAGCCTCCGGTCGATACGATGCCGGCGCTTTATGAAACGCTGAACCGCACCAACGACATGTGCTGGTCGGGCGCGTTCACCTTCTGGAACGAACAGCGGCTGATGGTCTATCGCTATGGTCTGGTTCTGGCGGGCGGCCAATCGGCCAGCCCTGAACAGATCGACCGGCTGATCGGCGCGGCGGTTCGCAATTGCGAACGGTTCTATCCGGCGTTTCAGCTGGTGTCCTGGGCCAACCAATCGCCCGAAGAAGCGCTGAATGTAGCCATTGCAGAGGCCTACGGCCGCGCCTAACCTGAGCCCCGGACGAATACCCCGGGGGGCAGAATGAATATCAACGAAAACGGTCTGGTGCTGCTGGGTTGCGGCAAGATGGGGTCGGCGATGCTGACCGGCTGGCTGGCGCAGGGATTGCCGCTGGCGTCGGTCTGGGTGATGGACCCGTATCCGTCGGATTGGCTCAAGGATCTGGCCGGGCAGGGGCTGCACCTGAATCAGGGGCTGCCGGAAAACCCGGCGATCGTGCTGGTCGCGGTGAAACCTCAGATGATGGCCGAGGCGCTGCCGCAACTGGCGGCGCTGGGCAATAGTCAGACGCTGTTCCTCTCAGTCGCGGCAGGCACGCCGATTGCGTTTTATGAGCGCGTCCTTGGCGGCGACACCCCGGTGATCCGCGCCATGCCCAACACCCCCGCCGCCGTCGGGCGCGGCATCACCGCGATCATCGGCAATGCCAAAACCTCGGAACAGCATCTGCAAGCCGCCGAAGGCCTGCTGCGCGCCGTCGGTCAGACCGTGCGGCTTGAGGCCGAGGGTCAGATGGATGCGGTCACGGCGGTTTCTGGCTCGGGCCCGGCCTATGTGTTCCACCTGATCGAGACTCTGGCCGCCGCGGGCGTGGCCGAAGGGCTGGCGCCCGATCTGGCGATGGCCTTGGCCAAGGCAACCGTGGGCGGCGCCGGGCAACTGGCCGAGGACGCGGCCGAGGATCCGGCCCAGCTAAGGGTCAACGTCACCTCGCCCGGCGGCACCACCGCCGCTGCATTGGCGGTGCTGATGGACCCCGAAACCGGCTTTCCGGCGCTGATGACCCGCGCAGTCAAAGCCGCCGCCGACCGCAGCCGCGAGCTGAGCCAGTGACGATTTCCTACGACGATTTCCTCAAGGTCGATATTCGCGCCGGGCGCATTACCCGCGCCGAACCCTATCCCGAGGCCCGCAAGCCGGCGATCAAGCTGTGGGTCGATTTCGGCCCCGAGATCGGCGAAAAGAAATCCTCGGCCCAGATCACCGCGCATTACCAGCCCGAGGATCTGATCGGCAAACAGGTGTTGGCCGTGGTCAATTTCCCGCCGCGCCAGATCGG
The DNA here is from genome assembly GCF_041584535.1 of Actibacterium sp. Taxonomy (GTDB): domain Bacteria; phylum Pseudomonadota; class Alphaproteobacteria; order Rhodobacterales; family Rhodobacteraceae; genus Actibacterium_D. The sequence goes on from NZ_JBFHDW010000072.1 coordinate 8,731, forward strand.
CAAATTTCTGTCCGAGGTTCTGGTTCTGGGCCTGCCCGACCCGGCGGGCGAGGTGGTGCTGCTGACCCCGGATCTGGATGTGCCCTTGGGCGGACGGATGTTCTGATGACACGTATCCTGATCACCCGCCCGCTGACCGAAACCGTCTGTGATGCCGCCCGTGCTCTGCCCGGCGCCGAGGTCGAGGTCCGCGCCCTGACCACCCCGATGAAACCCGGCGAGATGCGCGGCGCTTTGGCGATTTTTGACGTGATCCTGCCGACGCTGGGCGATTTCTTCAACGCCGAGGTGTTCAAGGACATGCCCGCGCCGCGCACCCGGTTGCTGGCGAATTTCGGCGTTGGCTATAACCATATCGACGTGGACGCGGCCCGCGCCAGCGGCGTTGCCGTGACCAACACGCCGGGCGCCGTCACCGATGCCACCGCCGATATCGGCATGATGCTGATCCTGATGACCTGCCGCCGCGCGGGCGAGGGCGAACGTCTGGTCCGTGCCGGGCGCTGGAAGGGCTGGCACCCGACCCAGATGCTGGGCACCCATGTCAGCGGCAAGACCGTTGGCATCATCGGCATGGGCCGTATCGGTAAAGCGATCGCCAAGCGCTGTCATTACGGTTTCGGCATGGAGGTGGTGTTCATGAACCGCTCGGTCGTGGCTGACGCCGGTGTTCCGGCGCGGCAGGTGGCCGATATGGCGGAACTGGCGGCGCTGGCGGATATGGTTGTGGTTGCGGTGCCGGGCGGCGCGGCGACGCATCATCTGATCGGGGCCGATCTGTTCGCCGCGATGAAACCGGCTGCGCATTTCGTCAATATCTCGCGCGGGGATGTGGTGGACGAGGCGGCGCTGATTACCGCACTTGAGACCGGGCAGATCGCCGGCGCCGGTCTGGATGTCTATGAATTCGAACCGCAAGTCCCCGCCGCCCTGCGCAAGATGGAGAACGTCACCCTGCTGCCGCATCTGGGCACTGCCGCCCGCGATGTGCGCGACGCGATGGGGCTGATGGCGGTCGAGAATATCCGCGCATATCTCGCGGGCGATCCCTTGCCGAACGCGGTCTAAGCGTCGCCCATCTCGGCGCGCCAGTGGCGGCGGCACAGCGACACATAGGTCTCGTTGCCGCCGATCTGCACCTGCGCCCCGTCACGCAGCGCCCGCCCATCCGGGCCTTTGCGCACCACCATCGTGGCCTTTTTCCCACAATGACAGATCGTGCGCACCTCGCGCATTTCATCGGCCAGCGCCAGCAACGCCGCCGAGCCGGGAAACAGCTCGCCCCGGAAATCGACGCGCAGCCCGTAGCACATCACCGGCACCCGCAGATCGTCGACCGCCCGTGCCAGCTGCCAGACCTGGGCCCGGCTGAGAAACTGGGCCTCGTCGACGAAGACACAGGCCACGGGCCC
>NZ_JBFHDW010000073.1:0-9982 GCF_041584535.1 Actibacterium sp.
CTGGACGCCGTGCATTGGGCCTCAGCTTGGCGCGATCCTGTCGATGGCGGCATCCGAGGCCGATCTTGCCCGTGGCACGCTGTTGCTGGCGGTCTATGCCGCCGGTCTGGGCATCCCGTTCCTGCTGGTCGCGGCGTTCTTCCCGCGCCTGACCGGGGTGATGGCATGGATGAAACGCCACATGGAACAGATCGAACGGATCATGGGCCTGTTGCTGTGGACCATCGGTCTGTTGATGCTGACCGGCGGGTTCTCGAAGTTTTCCTATTGGTTGCTTGAGACATTTCCGCGGCTGTCGACGCTGGGCTGACGGCTTACTTTCGTCAAAATACCGCGCTAAGCTGTGTCGAAGAACAGGCAGAGCAGTCGCATGATGGACCAGACAGGGCAACAACAGGTGCGCCGCCGCCGGGTGTTTTACATCCCCGGCTATGACCCGATTCATCCCCGGCGCTATCGCGAACTTTACCGCAAGGAAAGTGCCGATCAGGCAGCAATCTCGGGCTATCAGATCGCGCTAAAGCCCAAGAAACGCGGCAGCGGGCGCTATGGCTGGCATGTCGAGGCCGAAATGGACGGGGCCGAAACCGCCGCCGATGTCGAGGTTCTGGTCTGGTCCGACATCGTGCGCGACTCGATGGATCGGGGCATTCCCGCGACCTATCTGCAATTGCTGCGCACGGCCTGGGCCTATATCGGCACCGGGGCGCTGTTCCGGCTGATGCGGTTGCGCAAGGGGCCGATCATCGCGGCGCTTTACCCGATCTTCATGCTTTTGGGCCAGCTTGGACTGGCGCTGATCGCGGCCCGGCTGATCGGCGCGGTGCTAGGGCTTAGCGGTGTGCCCTATATCGGTTGGCTGGGTCTGGCGGTGGTCTGGCCGATCCTGAAATGGTTCAAGCGCAAGGATGGCAAATTCTTCGCTTATTACCTGATGCATGACTATGCCTATTCGGCGCAATACGGTGGCGAAAATCCCGCCCCGCTTGAGGCGCGTATGGCCGAATTCCGCACCACCATCGCCGCCGCCTTGCAGGATGACGTGGACGAGGTGCTGGTCGTCGGCCATTCCTCGGGCGCGCATCTGGCGGTGTCGATATTGGCCGATCTGCTGCGGGACGGTGCGCTGCCCGCAAATGGCCCGGCGCTGGCGTTCCTGTCGCTGGGGCAGGTGGTGCCGATGGTCAGTTTCCTGCCACGCGCCGAACGCCTGCGCCGCGATCTGCGCGATATTTCCCGCAGCGATGCCCTGACATGGGTCGATGTCACCGCGCCCGGCGATGGCTGCGCTTTTGCGCTGTGCGATCCGGTCAGCGTGACTGGCGTGGCGCCACCTGACAAACGCTGGCCGCTGGTGATCTCGGCCGCCTTTACCCAGACCCTTAGCCCCGAACGCTGGAAAGAGCTGCGCTGGCGGTTTTTCCGGCTGCATTTCCAGTATCTCTGCGCTTTTGACCGGCCCGGCGATTATGACTATTTCCGCATCACCGCCGGGCCACTGACGCTGGCGGCGCGCTATGCCGGGCGGCAACCGTCGAAAAGCCGGATCGACGTCGCGGTCTCGGGCTTTCGGTCGATAGCCGCATGATCCGCCCGCCAAAACCAACAGCCCGGCCCGATAAGGTGTCGCTGTGGCGCTATGTGCGGCTGTTTCGGCAGGACATCCTGTCGGCGCAACCGGCGCGGCTGTATCGGGCGTGGATGGCCGAATTCCGCACGCCGTTCTTTCGGTCGTTCATGGTGAACCAGCCCGAATTGCTGGATCTGGTGCTGAAACAGCGGCCGATGGATTTCCCGAAATCGGGCCGCGTGTCCGAGGGGCTGAAACCGCTGCTGGGCAATTCGGTTTTCCTGACCAATGGCGAGACATGGGCGCGCCAGCGCCGCATCATCGACCCGGCGTTCGAGGGCGGGCGGCTGCGCGATACGTTTCCGGCGATGCTGGCCGCGGCACAGGCCGCCTCGGCCCGGCTGGCCCCCGGCGAGACCGAGATCGAGGCCCAGACCAGCCATGCCGCGGCGGATGTGATTTTCAGAACACTGTTCTCGATCCCGATCGAACATGAAATCGCGGCAAAAGTGTTCAGCCAGTTCCGCAGCTATCAGCGCAGCCAGCCGATCCTGAATGTAGCGGCGTTTGTTCCACTGCCGCGCTGGATGCCGCGCCTGCACAGCCGCACCACCAAGGCCACCGCCCGCGCGATCCGGGCGTTGATCACCCAACTGACCGACCAGCGGATGCAGGCGATCAAAGCCGGCACCGCGCCCGACGATCTGGCCACCAAGATCATCACCACTGCCGACCCCGAAACCGGTCAACGCTTTGACACCGCCGAGATGGTCGATCAGGTGGCGATCTTTTTCCTTGCCGGGCACGAAACCTCGGCCTCGGCGCTGGCCTGGGCGCTGTATCTGCTGGCGCTGGCCCCCGAGGTTCAAAACCGCGCTGCCGCCGAGGCCCGCGCATTTGCCGCTGACCCCAGCTTTGCCAACTTGTCGAAACTGCGCTTTACCCGCGATGTGTTCCGCGAGGCGCTGCGGCTATATCCGCCGGTGCCGATGATGGTGCGCGAGGCCAGCAACGACGAGACCTTCCGCGACCGCGACGTGCCCAAGGGCAGCCAGATCGTGCTGTCGCCGTGGCATCTGCACCGCCACACCCGCCTGTGGGACAAGCCCGACGATTTCGACCCCGACCGCTATGGCACCGAGAACGGCAAGGCCTGTTTGCGCAGCGCCTATATGCCGTTTTCCACCGGGCCTCGGGTCTGCACCGGGGCCGGGTTCGCTATGGTCGAAGGGCCGGTTCTGTTGGCAAGCTTGCTGCGCGACTGGCAGTTCACCCCGGTCAAAGGGCGCGAGCCGGTGCCCGTGGCGCATCTGACGGTGCGGGCCCGCGACGGAATCTGGTTAAACCTCAGTCGTCGAGACGCGGCACCAGCGTCGTGATCCCCACTGCAGCGGCCCGCGCCAGATCCGGGTCCAGCGACATCGGCACATATTCCCCGCGCCGCCACAGCTCGCCCAGATCATCGTAATAGCGCGACAACGGATGCCCGGATTGCCCGGTCGAAATCACGAAAACCGAGCTGTCGGGATCGGCGAAATCATAGACCCCGCGATAGCCCGCACCGTGAACATTGGCGAAAGGCGCCGGGTCTTTGCCGCTGCCGACGCCACGCATCAGCGTGTTATCACCGCCGCTGGTCGATTGGCGGATGTTGACCAGCCAGCGCAGCACCGGCACTTCGCCCAGAACCGGGTGATCGTGATGCGCCTGATGGGCATCGCCCCAGCGCAGGCTGGCCAGATTGCCGCCATAGGTCTCGTCGATCCACAACAGCGCCTCGTCCAGCGCGATTCTGGCGATTTCCGAGCAGGATTCGACGATGGTGGATTGATGAATGTCGCACCAGACCCCGGCGCCATCGACATCGCGGAACACCCGTTCGATGAACAGCGGCTCGACATGGGTGAAGGCGTCGGTCAACGGGCCGATATCGTCGCGGATCAGCCGATCCTGCAAATGCCGCATCCACGCCGCATAGATCAGCGGCTCGGGCAGGTGTTCGTTCATCTCGCCATTCCAGTTGGCCAGCATCTCCAGCGCCTGCTGCCGCTGGCGCTCGATGCTGCCCTTGGGGGCGGTTTCACCGGTATACCACAGATCGCGCGCCACCAGCGGCAACAGGGCGCGGGCGGTAAAGCTGACAGTGTCAAGCTGGGCCTCGATAAAGCTTTCGCGGGTGTGAACCTCGCGGTTGCGCATCAGGTTGCGCCAGCGCTGAATGCGTTGGCTGTCGCCCCAGATAAAGGTCAGATGCTCGGGGAAAGGCCGGTCGATCAGCTTATTGTTGGTGTTGCCCAGAATGCCGCTTTCGGGATCGGTAAAGCGCGGATTGTCCGCATAGGGCAGGGCGCCTTGCCAGCGATTTTCCGACAGCCAGCCGGGCGAGGGGATCCGCCCCTGCGTCTGGTGCATCGGATCACGACGCGGCATTGCCCCCACGACCTGTAACGCGATCCGGTCCTTGTCGATCACCGTCAGGTTCTGCGCCGGGGCGCCCCACAGCCGGCCCGCGTCTAGCGCCTCGTCCACCGACTGCGCCCGCATCAGGCTTAGCGCGGCCGAGACCGACCGGTCACCTTCCCACAAATTGGTCCACGCGACCGAGGTCACATGCCCCGGCGGCGTGATGCTGCCCAGATCGAAATGGTTGCCGGGCAGAACCGGCCCGTTCTCGGTCCAGCGCAGGGTGATGGTCAGCGGCGCCGCATCCTTGATGTTGATGATGGTGCGGCGGGTCTGGAACGGCTTATAGCCCTCGGGTGTCAGGTATTCCTCGGGGTTATCGGGGTTCAGCTTTTCGATATAGACGTCCTGATCGTCCAGATAGGTCGTGGTCAGCCCCCAACCCAGTTGTTCCGAGCGCCCGACCAGCACCGTCGGTGCGCCGGGAATGGTGCCGCCGATCACGCCGCCGGTCGACAGATCCAGACTGGCCAGATACCAGATCGACGGCGCGCTAAGACCCAGATGCGGATCATTCGCCATCAACGTGCCGCCCGCAGCCGCCCGTTTCGGCGCCGCCGCCCAAGCGTTTGACGCCCCGGCCAGCCCCATTTCGGGCACCGGCGACAGAGGGTCAGGCGTTGCGGGCGCGTTCAGCGCCAGCGCGCGCGGCGCATCCGGGAACAGCGCCGCGAAATCGCTGAGCGCCGCCACGCCCGCGCCGGGGAAATCCGGCATCAGATCGCGCAACCGCTCGTCCGGCAAGGCCAGCGACACCCGCGCCCGCAGCACCTCGTTCGACAGGTGGCCCGACATCTGCAACGCCATCAACTTGCCGATGGCGATGGAATCGGCGGGCTGCCAATAGGCGATCTCGGGCGAGAACAGAAAGAATTCCGGCGCACCGCGGCCAAGGGCCTCGTCATTGACCTGTTGAATGCGGGCGTTGACGCCGCGGGCGTAAGCCTCAAGCGCGGCGATGGTCTGGCTGTCCTGCGCCGCCACCGCCCGCTGGGCATTGCCATACAGATCGAACCGGCGCAGCAACTCGTCTATCCTGACGGTGCGCGCGCCGAACAATTCGCTAAGCTTGCCCTGCGCGGTGCGCCGCAGCATGGTCATCTGCCACAGCCGATCCTGCGCATGGACATAGCCCAGACCGAAATAGACGTCCTCGTCCAGCGTGGCCTCGATATGCGGGACGTTGGCATTATCGCGGACAATCTCGACCGGCCCGGCCAGACCCCTCACCTCGACCAGACGGTCGTAATCTGGCAACGAGCGCGCTGCCAGATAATAAGCCCCCATTCCGGCGACCAAAACCACAAGGATCAGCACTCCGGTCAGGCGAATAAGCCAGCGAAACAATCTTGGCATGGGAATCCTGTTATTGACGGCCCGGTTTCAGCGGTTAGTTCTGGTTGCAGGTTAGGACAAGGGCAAAGCGGGGGAAAGCATGGCTAACGTATCATTTCTGGGTTTGGGCGTCATGGGCGCCCCGATGGCGGGTCACCTGACCAAGGCCGGGCATGAGGTCACGGTTTATAACCGCACGGCCGCCAAGGCAAATGACTGGGTGGCACGCTATGGCGGCAAGTTGGCCGAGACCCCGGCCAAGGCGGCAGAAGGCGCGGAATTCGTGATGGCTTGCGTCGGCAATGACGACGACCTGCGGGCGGTCTGCACCGGGCCGGACGGCGCATTTGCCACGATGGCGCCGGGGACGGTGTTCGTCGATCACACCACGGTGTCGGCCAAGGTGACCCGCGAACTGGCGGAACAGGCCACGGCGGCGGGCCTTGGCTTTGTCGATGCGCCCGTGTCTGGCGGTCAGGCCGGGGCCGAGAACGGTCAGCTGGTGGTGATGTGCGGCGGCGATCAGGCCGATTATGACCGGGCCGAGCCGGTGATTCTGGCCTATGCGAAAATGTGCAAACGGCTGGGTGACAGCGGCGCCGGACAATTGACCAAGATGGTCAATCAGATCTGCATCGCCGGTCTGGCACAGGCCCTGTCCGAGGGGCTGCATTTCGCGGAAAAGGCCGGTCTGGATGGCCGCGCGGTGATCGACATCATCGGCGGCGGCGCTGCCGGAAGCTGGCAGATGCAGAACCGCCACGCCACCATGATCGACGACGAATTCGACCACGGTTTTGCTGTCGACTGGATGCGCAAGGATCTGGGGATCTGCCTTGCCGCCGCCGAGGAAAACGGCGCCAGCCTGCCGGTCACGGCGCTGGTCGATCAGTTCTATAAAGAGGTCCAGAACATGGGCGGGCGCCGCTGGGATACGTCAAGCCTGATCAAACGCCTGCGCGCGTTTGACTGATCCCATCGGCCGCGCCCCCAGCGGCCCGGTTCCGCAATGAGTATTTGAGGCCAAGAAAAAGATGGATCGCTTCTTTTTCTTGGCAAAAATACTCAAATCCAACCCCGCCCAAGGGCGGAACGGGTCAGGGGATGATGCGGCTGTATTTGGTGCCTTCCAGCGTGGCGCCGACGATCAGGCCAGCCTGGCCATAGACCACCGCCACCACCGGATCCAGCGCGGTCAGGGTTTCGGCCGACAGGTTGCCGCCCTGATCGTTCAGCGCATATTCCAGATCGCCGCCCGCCGACCAGCCGGACGAGCGCCGGAAGGTGCCAAGCGCGTCCTCGGTCATGAAAAACAGCGCGTGGGCGTATTGCTGGGCGCCGATCTGCAGGCCAAAGCTGGCTTGCGCGGCGGCGTAATAATCGACCGTGGCATCGTCGATGCGCAATGCGCCTTCGCCGTAGGCACCACCGACCATGAAGCCGGCCTTGGTCATCAGCGGCATCCACAGCACGCCCAGCGCTTTTTGCGCCAGTTCCTGTGTGGACGGGTATTTGTTGAACAGGTAATCGCGCGTCGCGTCAACGCGGGCGTCGATCGTGACGGCGCCGTCCGAGCCGACTCCGTTGCCGCAAGCGGCGGTCAGCGCGGTGGTGGCCCCAGCGGCCAGCAGGAAACTCCGGCGGGAATAGGTGGTCATTGATTTACCCTCGATATGCCTCAGCTTGTGGCCTTATTTGGCCTTTGCGCAAACTATAGTGTTTCGCGCCGGGGCTGTCATCACATCTTGCGCAGGGCGGCGATTTCTTGCGCCTTTGGTTTATCGCCCGGCCAGTTTGCGCGCCACGGCGGGGGCGAAATAGGTCAGGATGCCGTCACAGCCAGCGCGTTTGAACGCCAGCAGGCTTTCCATCATCACCTTTTCGCCATCCAGCCAGCCGTTCTGGGCGGCGGCTTGCAGCATCGCGTATTCGCCCGAGACCTGATAGGCATAGGTCGGCACGCCGAACGTGTCTTTGACCCGGCGGCAGATATCCAGATAGGGCATCCCCGGTTTGACCATCACCATATCGGCGCCTTCCCGCAGGTCGCGTTCGATCAGGCGCAGGGCCTCGTCGCTGTTGGCGGGGTCCATCTGATAGGTATTCTTATCGCCGGTCAGCGCGCCCGAGGCGCCCACCGCGTCGCGGAACGGGCCATAGAAGGCGCTGGAATATTTCGCCGAATAGCTGAGGATCGCGACATTGACATGGCCAGCGGCCTCAAGCGCGTGGCGCAGGGCCCCGATGCGGCCATCCATCATGTCCGAGGGGCCAAGGATATCGGCCCCGGCCTCGGCCTGCGCCAGCCCCATTTTCACCAGCGCCTCGACGGTTTCGTCATTCACGATCTCGCCATTGCGGACGATGCCGTCATGGCCGTTGATATTATAGGGATCAAGCGCGATGTCGGTCATCACCGCGATATCGGGCACCGCCGCCTTGATAGCGCGGATGGCGCGGTTCGACAGGTTGTCGGGGTTCCATGCCTCTTCGCACAGCTGCGTCTTTTTCGCCGGGTCGGTATAGGGAAAGATGCAGATCGCCGGGATGCCAAGGCTTGCGGCCTCTTCAGCGGCCATGACGGCGCGATCGACCGACAGCCGGTTCACACCCGGCATCGAGGCCACGGGCTCGACCACATCGACGCCGTCGCGGACGAAAATCGGCCAGATCAGGTCTTCGACGCTTAGGGAATTCTGCCGCACAAGCGCCCGCATGGCGGGGGATTTGCGCAGGCGGCGCAGGCGGGTGGCGGGAAAGGGGGCGACGATGGGGCGCATGTCCGTGTCCTAACTGGTCTTTTCCCTTGGGTGGCATGGAATTGCGTGTATCTCAAGGGTAGGAATCACGCTGCGGCGCGGCTAATGTGCGCGCCAGAGCATCTGAGCGAGGATCGCGCGTGGATTGGCATAAGACCGTCTTTGAAGTGATCGACATGCGATCCTTTTCAAATCTTTGGTATTGGATCGGGCTTGCCGTGTTGTGGTCGTCGGCATCGCATTGGGTGCTGGGCGTGCCGTTTGACCTGATCCAGCGTGCGGCGCGCAAGGGCGGCGCAGCTGCTGAAGATTTGCACGATTTGGTGCGCATCAACGTTAACCGCATCCTGTATATCTTTGAAATGTCAGGTATTTGGCTGATCGGAGGCGCTTGTTTCGTGCTGACTGCCCTGGCCTTGCTGGGGTTCTATTACCTGATCGAGTTCTTTCAGGCGGTGTTCATGATGGCCTTTCCGATGACCTTTGTCGGCGCGCTGAGCGTCTTTACCTCGCGCCGCATCCGCAACCGTGACATTGCCGGGGACGCGCTGTTGCGCACGCTGCGGTATCACCGGCTGGGCACACAGGTGATCGGGATGGCGGCGATTCTGGTGACTTCGCTGTGGGGCATGTATCAGAACCTGTCGATCGGCGCGCTGGGAGGTTGACAGCCTCGCCGCCCCGCGCCATGTCCGGCCCCATGTCCTCCTCATCTGATCACATCACTGTCAGCGGCGCGCCCGAAGGCTTTGACGCCCGGCTGATCGCGGCGGAACTGGCCAAGACCGGACGTCCGGTCTGTCACGTCGCCCGCGACGACAAACGGCTTGCGGCGATGCAGGCGGCGCTGGCGATGTTCGCGCCGGAATTGCCGGTGCTGGTGTTCCCGGCCTGGGATTGTCTGCCGTATGACCGGGTGTCGCCGAATGCCGATGTCTCGGCGGCACGGATGGCGACACTGGCAGCGCTGGCGCATGGGGTGCCGGGGCCGTTCATCATTCTGACCACGCTCAGCGCCGCCAGCCAGCGTGTGCCAGCGCGGGCGGTGTTGAAAGAGGCGGCGTTCTCGGCGGTGGTCGGTCAGCGCCTTGATGAGGCGGCGTTGCGGAATTTCCTGACCCGCATGGGTTTCTCGCAATCGCCCACGGTGATGGAGCCGGGCGATTACGCCATTCGCGGCGGCATCATCGACATTTTCCCGCCCGGCCAAAGCGGCCCGGTGCGGCTGGACCTGTTCGGCGATGTTCTGGACGGCGCGCGGCGCTTTGATCCGGCGACCCAGCGCACCACCGAAAAGTTGCAGGTGATCGATCTGGCCCCGGTGTCCGAGGTCATTCTGGACGAGGCCGCGATCACCCGCTTTCGGCAGAATTACCGCATTGAATTCGGCGCGGCGGGCTCGGACGATCCGCTGTATGAGGCGGTCAGCGCCGGGCGCAAGCATCAGGGCGTCGAACACTGGCTGCCGTTCTTTCACGAGCGGCTGGAGACCCTGTTCGACTATCTGCCCGACGCAGCGGTTTACCTTGACGATCAGGTGACGCCATCGCGGCTTAGCCGTTGGGACAGCATCGAAGATCAATATGACACCCGGCGCGAGGCGATGAAGGCCAAGCACCGGCTGGACACGGTCTATAAGCCCTGTCCGCCGAAGCTGCTGTATCTGGATGACGCCGCATGGCAGGTGGCGATTGCCGGGCATCGGGTGATGCAACTGAACCCGCTGCCGCAGGCGCTGGGGTTGGGGGTGATCGACGCGGGCGGGCGGATCGGGCGCAATTTCTCGCCTGAACGGCAGCTTGAACAAGTCAGTCTTTTCAGCGCTTTGGCGGATCACATTAAAGTTCGTCGTGAC